>NZ_JBFHGC010000199.1:0-4693 GCF_041583315.1 Ilyobacter sp.
GGATTCTTGGTAGCTTTTATCTCTTTTGCCAGTTTTTCTGCCTTTACTTTCAGTTCTTCGACTCTCTTTTTATTTTCATTTTTTTTCAGCTTATTGTCCCAGTACTCTTTTCTCTCTGCTATTTTCCCCCGGTCACTTTGGTATTTTGCAGAAAGCTGACTTTCAAACCCGTTTACAACTCTGTCCAGTTCATTCTGTATTATTTCCCTAGGAGATAGTTTTTCAATATCACTTTTCTTCAGATTTACCATAAGTTCTTCATAAGAAGAGCTTTCTTTTGAGATCACCGGAGTCAGGCCTTCGACTCTTCCGTCCTTTTCTCTGGTTGTTCCCAACCTTACGCCTTTGAGAAAAACATCTTTTACAATCACACTTTCATCCAGTATCTCACCGAGGTCAACCTCTACAGATAGTCCTTCAGCCTCCAAAAGATTTTTACTGGTATCCCTTATATCCGATACCTGTATTCTTCCTGTTGTAAGTTTATTTCCAAAAACTCCGTAATTGAGTTTGTCCACTTCAACAATTGCCTTATTTACTTTGGTAGCTTCTCTTTCTACTATTCTTGTGATTATTATGTTTCTTATAAAATAAGCTGCAACTATAATAATTAAAATTACGAATATTATTTTTCCGGTTACTTTTTTTAACACTCTTCCATCTCCTTGCTGATTATATTTTTGACTTCAAAATTATTAGTCGTTGAAATAACCCTATTTGTTTAAAATTAATTACTGATTTAGCATAAGCCTGTTATTTTTTCTTAGCTCCTTTCTTTTGACAGACTAAAAAAGGTAAGCCTGTTTGCAAATTCAATAATTTCTTTCAACTTACTAGAATCAATTTTAATTTATTTATATTTTTTCAAAACTATTCTTGTCTTACCTTTTTTACTTACACCTGTCACCTCTTCGAAGAAAAATTTTCCTTTTCTTCTGACGGTAATTACATCGCCCTCTTTTATAGAAAGATCCTTTTCACGTTTCACTGAATAATTTACACTGACTGCACCCTCTTTTATCAGTTCTGTAGCCGTAGATCTAGATTTTTCAGTAACAGCAGACACTATACTGTCTAGACGAAGAGATGAAACCAGATACACCCCTTCTTCAAACTCCATTTCCGGAATATCCTTTTCCTCTGTCTCAGAAACAGTGACCCCTATCTTGCCTATAACTGTCAGATTGTTTTCCAGAAAATTATACAGGTCACTGAAAATAACCCCGTAACACATTCCATCCCGGACTATGAGGTCTCCCAGCATCTCTCTTTTTATCCCTAGTCCCATTATAGCAGCCAAAAAATGCCTGTGTTCCAATTCTTTGAATTTTGAACCACCTGTAATTTTGAAATATGTAAATGGGTAATCTTCATACCACTCTCCGCAATCAACTGGCTTTATCAGAATCACTCTCTTTTCAGATTCCTGTGTCACACCTTTACTCTCCACCTCTATACCCAGTGCATTTTTCATGGTTTCAAGGGTGCTCCACACCTCAGGTGGAAAAAACATCTTTGTATATATGGGATATTGTATTTTCTTGCACAGCTCCACATCCTCATAGAGTGACGCAAGTGCTCCTATATCATCCATTGTAAAATTATTTAAAAAGGATTTTTTATCCAATTTTTTTCACCTCGTAAGTTTATTTTAGCCAGGTTACCGGTTTTTATAGAACGGCTATTATATTGATTTTATATCATTTGTATGCTAAAATCAAATCACTTTATAACACAGGAAAGGTGATAAAAAAAAATGAACAGAATTGAAAAAAAATATCTGGCACCAAATGCTATAACAGCCGCGAATATGCTCTTAGGATATATAAGTATAACTATGTCCATCAAAGGAAATTTTACCCAGGCTGCTTGGTTTATTGTACTTGCAATGGTATGCGACGGACTAGACGGCCAGACTGCTAGAAGACTAGAAGCATATAGCGAATTTGGAAAGGAGTTTGATTCTTTCTGTGATGCTATCTCTTTCGGATTGGCACCTAGTATACTTGCTTACTCACTTTTAAATATTTATTCAAATATCACGCATATAATAATACCTATTTCTTTCATATACGCCCTGTGCGGTGTTATGAGACTTGTAAAATTTAACATTGTTACGACGGCATCAGATGAAAAAGATGATTTCAGCGGTATGCCTATCCCTACAGGAGCCGCAATAGTTTGCTCCTATTACCTTTTCAGTCATTATCTTTTTGGGAAACTTGTATATGTTGAAATTTTTCAGATCGTTACAATTATCTCAGCAATATTAATGGTTAGTACGATACCTTTTAAGACTCCTGACAAAACTTTTAAGTTTATTCCGAAAAAGCTCAGGATACCATTTTTTATAGTTGTCATCGCCACTATAAAATACAGCCTTTTCGTGGTAACTTTTACCTATGTTTTAATAAATCTTTTTCAGCATATGCAGAACATTAATTCAGCAGAAAATTAAATAAGAGCCGAGAGGCTCTTTTAATTTATTAAAAATAATAGTCGATTATTCCCTTTTCATTCAAATTATTTAATATTCATAATCTTTTTCGTTCTTGATACAGCTTATTCTTTATGTTATAATATAGCAAACACTGTAAAGTTCAAATTCACAAGGAGTGTACGGATTATGCCAAATAGTAACATCAGCGAAACTATGAAAAATTTGCGTCACAAAAAACTGGAGCTTTATTTTTTCGGGGCTCTTGTTGGGCTGTTTACGGGCATGGTTGTAGTTTTTTATCGTTTAGCCTTAAATTATGCAAGTGAACTCCATGAAATTGCCTTTACCGCACTGAAAAAAAACCTTTCACCTGGTAATATTTTTATAGCATTATTGCTTATGATTATTTTCTCACTTGCTTTAGGATATATTAATACATATATTCCAATGGCAAAGGGAAGCGGAATACCACAGGTAAAGGGAGTGCTCGTTAGACAATTGAAGTTTGATTGGTTAAAAGAACTCATTGCAAAGTTTTTTGGCGGAGTCGTAGCCATAGGAACAGGAATGTCTTTAGGAAGAGAAGGACCATCTGTTCATTTAGGGGCAGAGATCGGAAAGGGATTTTTCAAAGTCTTCAAAAGAGAGGATCCTGAGAGAAAATACCTTGTCTCCTGTGGAGCCAGTGCAGGTCTAGCAGCAGCATTTAACGCTCCTCTTGCAGGTGCCATCTTTTCTATAGAAGAGCTGCATAAATTTATGTCTCCTCTTCTCATCACATGTGTCCTCATAGCATCAGTAATAAGTGACTTTGTTTCAAAATATTTTTTTGGTTTAGAACCTGCTTTTACTATAAAAGTAGAAACCGGGTTCGATCTTCATGACTATTATCTTATAATTATCTTTGCACTATTAGTTACAATTATTGGAAAACTATTTGGAGACTGGCTGGTAAAATTTCAGAAGATATATGCTAAAGTTCCTCTTCCGACAATTATAAGGCCAATAATAGTAATCTCTATAGTTTTCATAGTCAGTCTTTTCTTTAGAGATGTTACAGGTGGAGGTCATCATCTTGCTGAAGAGATAATAAACCATCCTTTTTCTTATAAAACGCTTTTTGTGCTTTTAGGACTTAAATTTTTATTTACCCTTATCTGCTACTCTTCAGGGGCTCCCGGAGGTATTTTTCTCCCGATCCTTGTTATAGGTGCCATAAGCGGTAAAATTTATGGAATGCTCATGGTTGATTTCTTTGGTTACCAGGAAAGCTATATAATCTATTTTATAATTCTAGGTATGGCGTCTCTCCTCACAGCCGTCGTAAAAGCTCCCATCACAGGAACTATACTCATACTTGAGATGACAGGTTCATTCGAGCATTTTTTCCCGCTGATAACTGTGACAATGGTCACATTCCTCATAACGGAAATTCTTGAGATGATTCCCATATATGATACTCTTCTTGAACGGATGCTTGAAAATCACGAGGTCGAAGAAGGAGATATCCATAAAAAACTCACTATCCGAATACCAGTAGGTCCAGATTCATATTTTGAAAATAAAAAAATATGCGAAATAGTATGGCCCAACGAATGTCTGATTGTAGGTATAAAAAGGGGAGAAAGAGAGATTATTCCAAGAGGAAAACATAGCATCCTAAGCGGTGATGTTCTGATAATCCTTACCAATGAATCTACGGCTAAAAACATAAAATTAGATCTTTTAAAAAAAGCACAGGAAGTTTTACTATAAAAAACAGGTTGATTTTTTCAGCCTGTTTTTTTATAGTAATTTTCTACCTTATCAATAGCTTTATAAAGTTCAAAACAATATTTCAACTGTTAACGGACTTTATTTGATTCCCCCTTAAATGAACTAAGATATGAGGTAACAGGCACAGCAATAAGTATACCTATACTCCCACAAAGAGATCTCATTATTTCCACAGCCATAAATTCAAAATTCAGTATTCTTATAATAGGATACTCCGTTCTCTGCATCACCAGGAGCATCACAGTAAAAAGGGAACTTCCTATATAGGCTAAGATTAATGTATTTACCATAGTTCCTATTATGTCACTTCCTATATTCATTCCAGACTTGAATATCTCCATCTGATGAAGCTTAGGATTTTTTTGTTTAATCTCATCAAGTGCAGAGGATATAGACACCGCCACATCCATCACAGCACCCATACTTCCCAAAATAACACCTGCTGACACAAGTTCTCTTATTTTTATTCCCACTAGA
>NZ_JBFHGC010000200.1:0-4687 GCF_041583315.1 Ilyobacter sp.
CCACTATCAATGACATTACTCCTGAAGACGCAGTCCTCATAGGCGAAGCCTATCTGGCTATCGGCAAGATAACAAAGGATCTAGGGGTCTCTGAAGACGGCTACAGAGTGATTACAAACTGTAACAGTTACGGTGGACAAGAGGTATTCCATCTGCATTTTCATTTGATGGCAGGAAGACCTTTAGGACCGATGTTAAGTTTAAAATAAAAAATTCTGCAGAATAAAGGGAAGATTCTTTCGTAATCTTCCCTTTATTAATTATATTTATCTTTACTATTTTTTATATTTATGTTATTATATCTTTAGTGATTCAGAATAAAATTTATTTCTAATTTTCGTTCAATACTTTATGAGTTTTGTGATGATTTAGTTAAAGATTGTTCTAAATTTCAAAACAAAATTTATGGAGGTATTACAAATGGCAAAGGGAACTGTAAAATGGTTTAATGGGGAAAAAGGATTTGGATTTATCACTTCTGAGGACGGAACAGATGTATTCGCACACTTTTCTGAAATTCAAAAGGACGGATTCAAAACTTTAGAAGAGGGAGAGCAAGTAACTTTTGAGATCACTCAAGGGCAAAAAGGTCCTCAAGCTTCTAACATCAAAACTGTATAATTAAATAATTAAAGCTGCCTTAACTGGCAGCTTTTTTTTATTTTAAAATTTTATTTTAGCATTCAGGACTTTTATTGTTTACGGTTTTTATGTTGTAGGTTATAATGAAAAAATCCTACTTGTAAAAACCAGGAAAAAATTTATATATAAAGGGGCTTCCTCATGAAAAAACATTTTTTAACAGAAAACTTTTATATTTTAGTAGCCCTTTATGCTGTAGCTGTGTTCCTTGCCAATGATATGTTTTTGCCTGCAATAGGAGATATAGCAGAAGATATGGGATCCAGTAAAGGAATGATCTCCTACGGCGTTGGATTTTATCTGCTAGGAGCCCTGAGTTTACAGTTTTTTGCAGGTCCTCTGAGTGACAAATACGGAAGAAGAAATTCCCTGTTGGGGGGAGGATTATTCTTTTCCATAGCAACCTTTGGAATAATTTTTACCCACAGTGTAACCACATTTTTATTTTTTAGGTTCTTAGAGGGTGCAGGGACATGCATGTTCTCTGCTGCAGGAATGGCTTCACTCAATGAATATTATGATGAAGACGAAGCAGTGAGAGCCATCTCACTAACGGTAAACGTGATCATGCTCGCACCTATACTGGGACCGATAATAGGTGCTCTCATCATAAAATTCACCTCCTGGCGTGGTATATTTGCAATAGATCTCCTGTTTATAGCTATTATTCTGATTCTCATATACTTCTATATGCCTGAGACCTCCAACCGAGAGCTATCGAGAAATATGACTTTGAAAAATAGTTTCCAGGGATTGTCCTTGGCATTTAAAAATAAAGTTTTCATTCTTCATAGTTTATCTGTGGCTTCCCATGCAGGAATGTTTCTCATATGGATTACAGCAGGTGCACATATGCTTATTGACAATCTCCACCAGTCTCCTCAGGAATACTCATTTGTACAGCTGCCTATATTGCTGGCCTATGTAATAGGAAATACCATTTCACCTCCTCTTGTGAGAAAAATGAAAAGTGAAAAAGTGATTTTAATATCAACTAAAATTATAATTGCTCTGCTGGTTCTTCTGACTGGTATAAACTTGATTTTTAACAGCACCCTGTTTATTATACTCATAACCTTATCTAGCCTGATGTTTATGAGAGGCATAATAAACTCTCCATACAGTCAGTATATATTGTCTCTGGAAAGGAAATTCCAGGGTTCTAGTGCCTCAGTAATGTCCATCGTCACCAACGGCGGAACCTTCGTTGCCAGTATGGTAGCTTCATTTTTTTACAACTTCAACAATTTGCAGTATACCCTGTTGATGATGTCATTTTCATTTTTAGGAGTTATTTTTACTTATTTAGGAAGAAGTCGGTCCAGAGTATTATCATTAGAGACAGAGGCCTCCAAAGATAATTTGTGAGTTTTCAGGAAATCAGAGTTTATAAGTTCAGAATTTAAATTTTTTCAGGATTCAGATTTTTTCTTTTCTACGTAGTATTTAGACAAAGCATTTTTCATATCCATGGGAAAATTTGTCATTACGCCGTCTGCACCCATATCAAATAATTCTTTGGTGGTCTCTGGATCATCAGAAGTCCATACATATACCATTTTTTTGTAGCTATGGAGATCTTCTATGATCTCCTTATTTATATAGTTTAGATTGAGATGAAAACTGTAAATATCCATTTCTGAATCAATCATATATTTCCCGGGATTCAAAAGGTACCCTTCATAAAGAAATGCAACTTTGACTTCAGGAAGCAGGATTTTGATCTTTTTCAAGCATGGATGATTAAAGGACGATATAATTGTATTTTCAATCCTGTCATGTGATGCCAGTAAATCTGCAACTCTTTCAGCAAGAGGTCCCTTGTTTGTAGCTTTTATCTTAAGTTCTATATTCAGTATCATATCTTTGGGTAAAAGATCCAAAATTTCAGCCAGAGTTGGGATTTTTTCCCCTTTAAATTCCTCAGAAAAATATGACCCAAAATCAAATTTTTTAATCTCATCTAATGTAAAATCATCTACTTTTCCATTTCCATTAGATACCCTATCTATAACCCAATCATGACAAATCACCACCTCATTGTCTTTTGTCAGCTGCACATCGAGCTCTATTCCATCAGATCCCTGTTCAACTGCCAGTTTCATGGCCGATATGGTGTTTTGTGGGGCGTATCCTGAAGCTCCTCTGTGCCCAAATATCTTCATCTTTTCTCCTCCTCATCGGATTACTCAGTGAATCCCACTACATCTATAAGGAATAAGTATTTTACTAAAGAATAAATTACGGTAAGTATACAAATCTGTAAACACAAAACAAAAAAAATCTTTGCAGTTATACTCTTTCCGATTTTATTCTGTAATAATTTACTTTTCTGAAATTTTAAATCCTTCCTCTAAAATGCAGTATAAAAAATATCCCTATGCTATTTTATTGACTTTGTGCTAAAAATGAAATATCATTAAATTGTAAGAAATAAGTACAAAAAGATTTATAAAGGATTTTTAAATTCAAACTCTTAAAATAATATGTAGCGGAGATGGTGAGAGACTACACAATACAGACAGTCATGTGGCTGTTAGTATTTGTGTTTTTTTATTTTTAGAATATAAAAATTATAAATAATAAAGGAATTGGAACAAATTTTATTAAAAGAATACATAGATAAAAAATTTAATTTTACATATAAAAATAATCGAGGAGGAGATGTATGAAAAAAATAATTAACAGCCCTGAAAATGTCGTAACTGAAATGCTGGAAGGTGTTGTAGAAGCACATCCTGAATACTTGAAAAAATTAGACGGGTTTCATGTCCTTGTTAGAAAAGATTCACCTATTAAAGGCAAGGTAGCCCTTGTTAGCGGAGGAGGGAGCGGACACGAGCCTTCACACGGTGGTTATGTAGGTACAGGTATGCTAAATGGTGCTGTGGCCGGAGAAGTATTTACTTCACCTACACCGGACCAGGTGCTTGAAGCTATAAAGGCTGTAGACGGAGGAAACGGAGTTCTCCTCGTTATAAAAAACTACACTGGAGATATAATGAATTTTGAGATGGCTGCAGAGATGGCTGCTATGGACGATATTAAAGTAGAAAAAGTGGTTGTCAATGATGACGTCGCTGTGGAAAACAGTACTTATACTGCTGGTAGAAGAGGAGTAGCAGGAACTGTATTTATCCATAAAATAGCAGGAGCTGCTGCTGAAGAGGGAAGAGATCTTGCTGAAGTAAAAAAGGTCGCTGAAAAAGTAATCGCAAATGTAAGAAGTATGGGAATGTCTCTAGATGCATGCATAGTACCTGCCGCCGGTAAAAAAGGGTTTGTCCTGGGAGATGACGAGGTAGAGATAGGGCTTGGAATCCACGGAGAGCCAGGTGTGTCTAAGGAAAAACTAAAAAGTGCAGATGAGCATACTCAGGAACTCATGGATAAAATACTAGAAGATAACAAGATAGAAAAAGGTGAAGAGGTAGCTGTCATGGTAAATGGTCTCGGAGCTACTCCACTTATGGAACTATACATAGTAAACAGAAAAGTAGCAGGTATCTTGAAAGAAAAAGGAATAATAATAGCAAACACTTATGTTGGTAATTTTATGACATCTTTAGAGATGCCTGGATTCTCAATAAGTATTTTAAAATTAGATGACGAACTTAAAAAACTTTTAAATGCAAAAGCCGATACACCTGCATTCAAACAATTCTAAAGGAGATATTACTATGATTGACAACAAAAAACTTTTAGATATTTTAAATAATATAGGGGATCGTATAATAGAAAACAAGATGTTTCTAAATGACCTGGACACAGCGATAGGTGACGGAGATCACGGTATCAACATGTCAAGAGGCTTTACAAATGTAAAAGTTAAACTCAAAGATCTCGAAGGAAAAGACTGCACTACGATTCTTAATACTGTGGCTATGACACTTATTTCTACAGTGGGTGGAGCTTCCGGTCCTCTGTACGGGACAGCTTTTATGAAGAGTGCTGCTGCTGTAAAAGGCTTGGAAACTATCGATTCCAAAGGCTTTTTAAATATACTCAAGGCCTCTATAGAGGGTATCCAGATGAGAGGGAAAGC
>NZ_JBFHGC010000201.1:0-4680 GCF_041583315.1 Ilyobacter sp.
AGGAAGTTTGACGGGTCAGCTTTCTGTCCTACTACCTGTGATACCCTTGCTGCCATTGGTACCGCAGATACTCCTGCAGATCCGATCAGTGGATTGATTGGAACTTTTAGGAATTTGTTCATAACCTTAGCAAGAACTACTCCTGATCCTGTTCCTATTCCAAAGGCTACTACTCCTAGTGCCAGGATAGCAAGTGTCTCTACTTTTAGGAAGGCTTCAGCAGTTGCAGTAGCTCCAACTGTTACTCCTAGGAAAATTGTGATGATATTGATCAGCGCATTCTTAGCTGTATCTTCTAGTCTTCCTACTACTCCACTTTCTCTGAATAGGTTTCCAAGCATAAGCATACCGATTAGAGTCGCTGCTGGAGGTACTATTAGAGATACTATGATAGTAACTACGATAGGGAAAATGATTTTCTCTTTCTTTGTTACCATTCTCATCTGTGACATTTTTATTATTCTTTCCTTCTCTGTTGTAAGAGCTTGCATGATAGGCGGCTGAATGATTGGTACAAGCGCCATATATGAATAAGCTGCTACAGCTATTGGTCCCATTAGGTGCGGAGCCAGTTTTGAAGAAAGGAAGATCGCAGTAGGTCCGTCTGCTCCTCCGATGATTCCGATTGAAGCTGCTTCCTGAGCTGTAAACAGTCCAGAAGCTATCGCTCCTAGGAAAGTAACGAAGATTCCAAACTGAGCTGCTGCTCCAAGAAGAAGTGATTTAGGATTTGCAATTAACGGACCGAAATCTGTCATTGCCCCTACACCCATAAAGATTAATGGAGGGAAGATACCTAAATGGTCACCTTGGAAAAGGTAGTAAAGTAATCCTCCAGGCTCTGCTGTATGTACTACATACTGCACTGCTCCTGAAGCTGTAAGATGCTCTTTTACTTCCATTAAAGGCTCTGCCATCATACCGGCAAATGGAAGGTTTGTAAGAAGCATTCCGAAAGAGATAGGAACCAATAAGAGAGGTTCAAATCCTTTTACTATAGCAAGGTACATGAAAATACAGGCAACTATCATCATTGCGATGGCCCCTATATTCATACCATAGAAACCTGTACTGGTATAAAAATCTATCAAAGCTTGTAACATAACAATTGTCCCCCTCTGGATATTAAGATAATACTACTAGTATATCTCCTGCATTAACTGAAGCACCTTGCTGTACTCTAACTTCAGTAACTGTTCCGTCATGAGGAGCCATAATTTCATTTTCCATTTTCATTGCTTCTAATACTACTAAGATATCCCCTTTAGAAACTTTCGCTCCTGCGTGGACTCCCACATTGATTATTGTTCCAGGCATAGGTGCAGTTACTGTGTTTACTCCTGCTCCTGCTCCTGCTGCAGTAGTTACTGGCTTTGGTGCTGCTGCTGGCTTTGGTGCTGCTGCTGGTGCTGCTGGTCTAGCTGCTACTGGTGCTGCTGCTGGTCTAGCTGCTACTGGTGCTGCTCCTCCGATTTCCTCTACTGCTACATCATATTCATTTCCATTAACTACTATTTTGAAGTTTTTCATAATTTAATTTTTCCTCCCTAAGATTCATTTAAAATCAAAATGTTTTTAATCTAATAAAAATTAAAATCTTGTGCTCATTTGGTCAACAATTCCTGCTCTTCCCCATGTAGGAGTAGCATCTGCAACTTTTCTGATATTTTGTATAACAACATTATTTGAAGAAGTACCTAAATGTGCCGCTACAGCAGCAGCTATTACCGCAACTAATTCTTCATCGTTAGTTGCTGCAACTTCTTCCTGAACTGGTGCCGCCTGAGTATTTGTTGGTACTGGCGTACTTGCCGCCGCTGCCTTTGGCTTTTCAGCCAAAATAGTTGTCATGAATCCTATCAAAAATTGTATGAATATAAGTGCCGTAACCGTGATACCCATACCAAGGATTACAGTCACACCTACACCCATCATCTTATCCCCCATACCAAGGGATTTGATAGTTTCAGGATTTCCAAACAGCTTCATAAGTTCTGCAATATTCATCTATTCATCACTCCAATTGGTTTTTATAAAGGGATATTTCCATGCTTTTTAGCAGGTAATTTTTCCCTCTTACCTTCAAGCATATTAAATGCATCAACAAGTCTCTGTCTAGTTGTCTTAGGTTCAATTACATCATCAACCATACCTCTTCTTGCTGCTTGATAAGGACTGGCAAATTCTTCTGTATATTCGTCAAATCTCTGTTTAGCCATCGCTTCTTTGTCTGTTGCTGCTTTGATATCATTTCTAAAGATGATATTAACTGCTCCAGCTGCTCCCATAACTGCGATTTCTGCTGTAGGCCAAGCTAAGGCTACGTCTGCTCCCATAGCTTTAGAACACATAGCAAGATATGCTCCTCCGTAAGCTTTACGAGTTATTAATGTTACTTTTGGTACAGTAGCTTCACTGTAAGCATATAGCATCTTAGCACCATGTCTGATGATTCCTCCGTACTCTTGAGTAGTTCCAGGTAGGAATCCAGGCACGTCAACTATTGTTAATAGTGGAATATTGAATGCGTCACAAGTTCTTACAAATTTAGCACACTTATCTCCGGCGTTCATATCTAAACATCCAGCCATAACTTTTGGTTGGTTTGCTACGATACCTACAGATTTACCGTTTATTCTTGCAAAGCAAGTGATAAGGTTTTTAGAGTAATGAGGTTGATACTCCATGTACTCTCCGTCATCTACTATTGTAGTTATTATATCAAACATATCGTAAGCTCTGTTTGGACTGTCCGGGATAATAGTATCCAGGTTATCAAACATAGCGTTTAAGTCTCCGTCAAAAGCAAATTCAGGTGCTTTTTCCATGTTGTTTGATGGTAAGAATCCGATAAGTCTTCTGATGTCATCAAGACAAGCTTTATCATCTTGTGATACAAACTGAGCACATCCACTTACAGAGTTATGAGTCATAGCTCCACCAAGTTCTTCAGCTGTAACTATTTCCCCAGTAACAGTTTTGATTACTTGAGGTCCTGTGATGAACATTTGAGAAGTTTTATCTACCATGAAGATAAAGTCAGTAAGAGCTGGAGAATAAACTGCTCCTCCTGCACAAGGTCCCATGATTGCAGAGATTTGAGGTATTACTCCAGAATAGATAGAGTTTCTGTAGAAGATATCTCCGTATCCAGAAAGGGCATCTACAGCCTCTTGTATTCTAGCTCCACCCGAATCGTTAATTCCTACGAAAGGTGCTCCTACTTTTGCAGACATGTCCATTGCTTTACATATCTTCTTTGCATGCATTTCTCCAAGTGATCCACCAGTTACAGTAAAGTCCTGTGAGAAAGCATATACAAGTCTTCCGTCAACCATTCCGTAACCAGTTACTACTGATTCAGATGGAAGATCTTGCTTGTCCATACCAAAGTTTGTACATCTATGCTGTACAAAGGCATCTATTTCGATAAAAGTTCCTGCGTCGAAAAAGTACTCAAGTCTTTCACGAGCAGTCATTTTTCCACCTGCATGTTGTTTTTCGATTCTTTTAATTCCTCCACCAAGAGAAATCTTTTCTTTCATTTTTAGCATCTTCTCTATTTTAGAAGCAGCAACAGACATAATTTTATAGCCCCCTTAGTTTTTATTGTCTTTCACTTAATTCAATTAACACTCCGCAAGTTCCCTTTGGATGCATAAATGCTATCTTTGCTCCTCCAGCACCGTATCTAGGTGATTGGTCGATCATTCTGTATCCTTTTTCTATCATTTCAGCTATAGCTTCTTCGATGTTTTCTACTTTAAAAGCTACGTGTTGAACTCCTTCACCTTTTTTCTCGATGAATTTTGCAATAGGACCGTCTGGAGAAGTAGATTCTAATAATTCAATCTCAGTATCTCCTACAGGCATAAAAGCAACTCTTACTTTTTGCTCTTCCACAGTTTCAATTCCGTGTAGAGGTATACCCATTACATCCTCATAAAATTTTACAACAGAATCAAGGTCTTTTACCGCAATACCAATATGGTCTACTTTTAATGCTTTCATTTTTACCTCCCATTTATTTTTTATTAATTCATGTTAATTTTTTCTAATATTATTTCTGCAGCCGAATAAGGATCAGTTTCCTTTTTGGCAACCTTTTCAGATAAATTATCTATCACTTCACCGTTATATGTTTTTTCAAAAAGCTTTCTTGCCATTCTTTCTTTTACAATGGTGAGAAGTTCACTTTTTCTATTCTCTACACGTCTTATATGACCCTTTCCGCTTCCAGTCATATACTCTCTGTGTTCGAGGATAGAATCAAACAACTCTTTAATACCCTGATTTTCAACAGCAACAGCCATATTAACCGGAGGATTCCACTCGTTTTTATTAAACTCAAGCATCATCCTAATTTCACGCGCTGTTTTCTGAGCGCCATCTCTGTCTGCCTTATTTATGACAAACACATCTCCGATTTCCATAACTCCTGCTTTGATTGCCTGAATATCATCTCCCAAACCTGGAACCATTACCATAAGTGTAGTATCACAAGATTTTACAATATCTACTTCTGACTGGCCTACTCCTACTGTTTCTACAAATATATATTCACAACCATATATGTCTAGGATGTCAACAGCTATTCCTGTGGCCTCTGAAATTCCGCCTAGGTTTCCTCTGGCACCCATTGACCTTATAAAAACACCTGGATCAGTATTAAGGTCGCTC
>NZ_JBFHGC010000202.1:0-4671 GCF_041583315.1 Ilyobacter sp.
ACTCTCAGGTAGAAGATTCCATCTCAGGAATAAGAGTTGTACAGGCCTTTACAAATGAGCAGTTTGAAAATGAAAAATTCCAGGAAAAAAATGACGCTTTCAGAGAAGCAAAGAGAGAGAACTTCAAGCTCTCTGCAGAATATTTTTCGGGTCTTAGTTTTATTATGAACATAATCCAGCTGGCTACCTTGTTCTTCGGAGGTATCTTCATACTCAAGGGAGAAATCACTCCTGGTATAGTTATCGGTTTCCTCTTATATGTCTCAAAATTTATGGAACCCATCAGAAGAATGATGCTCCTTATGCAGAGTTTTCAAAAAGGTATGGCAGGATTTACAAGATTCAGAGAACTCATAGAGAAAGACCCAGAAATAAAGGACAGTCCCAATGCAGTTGTGCTGAAAAAACCCCATGGAACTATAGAATTCGAAAATGTTTCCTTTAGGTATGCCTCATCTGAACAGGATATTTTAAAAAACTTTTCCATGTCCATAAAATCAGGTGAAAAAGTGGCTCTGGTAGGAAGCAGCGGGGCTGGTAAGACGACCATCTGCAATCTCATCCCAAGGTTTTATGAGGTGGAAAGAGGATGCATAAAAATAGATAACAGGGATATAAAGGAGTACACCCTCGAGTCCCTCAGAGATAATATTGGTATAATACAGCAGGACGTTTTTCTCTTTAGCGGAAGTATAGAGGAAAATATACTCTATGGAAATCTCACTTCCAGCAGGGAGGAAGTTATAGAGGCTGCTAAGAAAGCCAGAATTTATGAATTTATTCTTTCTCTTGCTGAAGGATTTGATACCAACGTCGGAGAAAGAGGTGTAAAACTTAGTGGAGGGCAGAAACAAAGAATTGCCATTGCCAGAATATTTTTAAAGAATCCAAAAATATTAATTCTAGATGAAGCCACCAGTGCATTAGACAACAACACTGAAAGACTTATCCAGGAATCTATAGATGAACTCACCACAGACAGGACGACAATAACAATTGCTCACAGGCTTTCTACCATAGAAAATGCAGACAGAATAATAGTCTTAAACAGCGAAGGAATTGTAGAGGAAGGAACTCATCAAGATTTGGTGGAAAAAAAAGGTGAATATTTCTCTCTGGTTGAAAAACATATTCAGGAGACTGCATAATCTGAGACTTCTCTAAATAAATAAGTATTTTTTGTACAAAAAGTCTGTTTTTTTAAACTTTTTAATTAAAATATAATTTTTTTCTCATCTACCCTTGAATTTATGGATTTTACAGGCTAGACTTGTATTAAAAGAAGAAGGGAGTGTTGTTTATGGAAATGTTCTTATTGTTGGCTGTGGCGGCGATTTTAATCTCTTTTTTTGCCTTTAGAGAGGGGAGGAATACAATCCCTGATGAAGATAAGGAATACAATACAAAATACTCTGCTCTTCACAGACTGAATCAAGACCAGGATAAAAATGAAATTCAGCTTGCTCAAAAAGAAGCCGAAGAAATAGAAAGTCAGCCTTCTGAAGAAGAGTATTCAGAACCATTTATAATTCCCGATGTAAAAATGGTATATATGTCTCACGGAAGTAAGAAGTATCATAAAAAAGGCTGTAAATTTATTCGCGAAGAAGAAAACCCTGTTACAATTTCTGATGCAGAAAATATGGGACTTACACCGTGTAAAGTATGTAAACCGGATTTGAATAATTAATAATATCAAAAAGGCCTGTTTCCAGGCCTTTTTTTATTAACATTTATATATAACCTCTCACTCCATAGTAAATTATTCCTGCAAGCTCCCACATAAGCCTCATAAAATATGATAAGTTGTCACTTCTTGGAATAAAATCTAATATATTGTAACCTCTATTATCTTGTAGGTAGCCGCAAGGGGAAGGTATTACATTGAAGCCCTGCTTTTCAAAAGTCATTTTGCTTCTTGCCATATGAGATGCTGAAGTCACCAGGACTATGTTTTTAATATTAACTTTTTTAAGAGATTCAGAAGTGTACTTGGCATTTTCCATGGTGGTTCTGCTTTTCTCTTCTGTATAAATATCCTCCTCTGGAATATTTAGACCCATGAGGACACTCTTATATACAGAACTTTCGCTGATTTTCTGATTTGTCACCTTGCCTCCGGTTATGTATACTTTTTTTGGATGCCTATTATACAGTATTGCCGTATGCATAAGTCTCACAGAGGCGGCCTCTCTCGGGATATTTCCCACCGGAGTTTTTTCTGATATTCCTCCTCCTAGGACTACATACGCCTCTCCGGCTTCTATAGCTTCCATGGTAGAAGGTTTGGATCTGTTTTCCACAAGCCTTGCAATAACATCTACTGTGGGTCTTATTGTTATAGCATAGAATATTATCCCTAGTACAAGGCATAATCTTTTTATTTTTTTTAAATTATATCTGTTTGAAAATAATCCTGTAAAAATAAGCAAAGCTACAAATATAGCAGGTGATATTACAAAAAGACCCACTATTTTTCCGAGTATAAACATGTCTTTCCTCCTATAAATTTATAAAGACTATTATACTCATATTTTTTTTATAAAACAATAAAAATTCAATTAAACCTCATAAAACCCTCACATTTTTCTTGTATAATTTGACTAAGCTGTTAACCAGCTTATAACTCTTTCCCTAATTTAAAGTTTTGAAGAACCTGTAAAACAGGGAGCTTGTCTGTGATATTGCACGGAAAAGCTTATTTCAAAATTCCCATTTTCGTGAATCTTTATTTTATATTTTTTCAATCCTATTTTCCCTATTAAAAAAGCTAGCCTAAAGCTAGCTTTTTTAAGTTTCTAATTCTTTTTAATACTGTCACTTTAAAAATTTTAATCTTTATATTTTTTTCACGTATATCTCTTTTTTCATGCCGGGAACCACCATCAACAGAGTCTCCCCTCCAAAATCTTGAGTGTAATCCACATCTTTGTCTTCGTTTATGTCTAGGTCCACAGTGATAAAGAACTCTACATCCTCTTTTTTGGAATAGTTGGAATTTATGATTTTATACGCATCTTTTGGAAATTCCAGATTGATCTCAAGAGGATTTTTCTTTATATTTATCTTTTTCTCTGTAATAAGTGCAGTGCTTTCATCTGGAATATTTTTGTCATAGCCATAAAGATGTATTATGGCTTTCCCTTTGGTTGGAAACTCTCCTCTTATAACAAGTTCTATCGTATTGTCTTCTTTTTTGTTGCAAGAGGTTAACATCACAAAAATTACTGAAATAAATAATATTATTACTTTTTTCATAAACTCACTTCCCTGTATTAACACTATTATAATGAAAATATATAAATAACAAGAGCGGGAACTATGCCCGCTCCTTTTATTTTACCTCATCAATTATCCTTTGTGCAAGGTGTGGAGGCATTTCTTCGTATCTTTCAAAGGATAGGTGAAATTTCCCTCTTGCCTGAGTTATAGATCTCAAATCAGTTGCATATTTAATCATCTCACTTTGAGGTACTTCTGCTATGACTTTCTGCTCCCCCTGAGAAACAGGATCCATCCCTAGTATTCTCCCTCTACGTTTATTTATATCTCCCATGATATCCCCCATATAATTTTCAGGAATGACTATCTCTGCTTTCATAATGGGTTCTAAAAGTACAGGATTAGCATTTGGTATCCCTATTCTAAAAGCCAGTATCGCTGCCTGCTTAAAAGAGAGTTCATTGGAATCAACTGAATGATAAGATCCGTCATATAAAGTAGCCTTAAAGTTTATCATAGGGTACCCCGCTAGAATACCTCTGCTTTTAGCTTCCAGAAGTCCTTTTTCCACTGCTGGAATATACTGCTTCGGCACGACTCCTCCTTTTACATGATCTATAAACTCAAACTCCTCTTCACAGGGTTCAAATTTTATAAAGACATCACCGAACTGCCCTGCTCCTCCCGACTGTTTTTTATGTCTCCCCTCTATATCTATGGAATTTTTTATAGTTTCCCTGTATGCTATTTTAGGTTCTGATACCACACTGTGGACTCCAAACTTGTTTTCCAGCTTATGGATTATTACCCTCAGATGTTTTTCCCCAAGTCCCCCTATAAGGAGCTGCTTCGTCTCGTAGTTACGCTCTACCACAAAAGTCGGGTCCTCCTCAGTAAGCTTTTGGAGAGAAAGACTTATTTTCTCGTCATCACTTTTATTCTGAGGTTCTACAGCCATATACAGACACGGCTTAGGAAAATTTATACTAGGATAGACTATCGGATGACTCTTGCTGCACAGAGTATCCCCGGTCTCTGCATATTGGAGCTTTGTTGTGGCCCCTATATCTCCCGACCTTATCTCTTCTGCATCTATCTGCTTTATTCCCCTCAGAAAGAATATATTTGATATTTTTTCCTTTTTATGTCGAGCAGGATTTAAAATTTCCATGTCTTTTTTCAGTACCCCTGAGTTCACCTTAAACAGAGAGACCTTTCCCACAAAGGGATCTACAATAGTTTTAAAAATTATGGCAGAGAAATGCTCATCTTCGTCTACCTTTCTGATCTCCACATCTCCTGTTTCAAGATTCGTACCTATCCTCTCTCCTTCTTTCATCTCTCTAGGAGTAGGCATATAGTCATAGAGCATCTCAAAGAGTGTATGAACCCCTATACCCTTCACTGCAGACCCTACTAAAACAGGAACTATCTCTCCGGAAACCACTC
>NZ_JBFHGC010000203.1:0-4663 GCF_041583315.1 Ilyobacter sp.
AAAAATCAATAGCTTGATTTAAATAAAAAATCAAAAAAGCAAGGAAGGGACACGGGGGGTGTCCCTTCCTTATTTTGGTTGTAAACAGAAGTTTCTAAGTGTTTATGTAAAGTTTCCAAGGAAACTATGCATCGATATATTTCCTAAGCAATTTCTCCAACAGGCTGTGTTTTTCTCTTTTTGAGGAAAAGAGCCAGTGAACCTAAGGCAACTGCTATCCCAACTGGGTATCCCACTGTAGTAGGTAATTTTAATCCTTCAGGTGCTATGATTATATATGTGGTAACAACTGCTGTCATGAATGTACCAGGTGCTGCTGCTATCCAGTAGTTCTTTCCTCTTTGAGCCAGGTAAACTGCTCCAGCCCACAGAACTATAGTAGCAAGTGTTTGGTTTGACCAAGCAAAGTATCTCCAGATGATCCCGAAATCCATGAAGCAAAGTGATACACCAACTGCAAATAGCGGAAGAGCTATTAGAAATCTGTTCTTTATAGGTCCCTGTTTGAAATTTGTAGCATCTGCAATGGCAAGTCTGGCACTTCTAAATGCTGTATCTCCAGAAGTTATAGGACAAGCTACTACTCCTAAAAGTGCAAGTGCCCCTCCTACTTTACCAAGCATAGAGTTCGATATGGTATTTACAACTACTCCGGCAGAACCTGCTCCTGCAAGCCCCTCTGTTCCTCCGAAGAAAGTCATGGCAGCTGCTGCCCAGATAAGAGCTATGACACCTTCAGCTATCATAGAACCGAAGAATACTCTTTTTCCTTCTTTTTCATTTTTTATACATCTAGCCATTAAAGGAGACTGAGTAGCGTGGAATCCAGATATAGCTCCACAGGCAATTGTTATAAACAGGAACGGATAAAAAGGTGTTCCCTTTGGATTTAAGTTTTGAAGTGTTAACTCAGGAATCTGATATCCTTTTACAAATAATCCTATTGCTATACCTAATCCCATGATGATAAGTGATGCACCAAATATAGGATAGATCTTCCCGATTAATTTATCCACTGGAAGTACAGTAGCTATTATATAATAAACTATGATGATTCCAACCCAAGTCATTTTGCTGACTCCAGGTACAATGTTTGTCAATATTCCTGCAGGTCCTACTATGAAAACCACTCCTACTAGCACAAGAAGAACAACAGAGAATACTCTCATTATATTCTTGGCACTAGTACCAAGGTATTTACCTACTATCTCAGCTATGGTAGCTCCGTCGTGTCTCAGAGAAAGCATCCCAGCCAGATAATCGTGCACTGATCCTGCAAATATACATCCAAATACGATCCATAAGAATGCAGCCGGTCCCCAAAGAGCTCCTGCCACCGCACCAAATATAGGTCCCAATCCAGCGATGTTTAGAAACTGTATAAGGAAAGCTTTTTTCCAGTCTAGTTCCACATAGTCAACACCGTCAGCTAGTTTTGTCGCAGGTGTAATATTTGCTTCATTGATTCCAAAAGCATTTTCAACTACTTTTCCATAGATAAAATAACCACCAATCAGAGTTGCCAGGGCAATTAAAAAAGTTATCATTTTTTTACCTCCATTTATTAAATTTATTTTTAATATTTCTTATACTGGAATTATACCTTTATTATAGGAACAGAATAAACAAAGATGACTCAAAAGCATTTAAACTGAACATGAAATGCAAAATACCGTCATGAACTGCAAGAACATTTTTTATAAAAACAGTTTATTTATAATACTATACGTTTTTTTTTAGGATTTAAAATACTGTTTAGGAATAGTTATAGCTTTTTTTCAGATTTTTCTTTAAGGGTTTAGACCTCTGATACCATAGTTCTCTTGAAAACTCAAAAACAATTTTTAAGTTACTATTTTCACTTGTAAATGGTTGATTTTTAATAATCGATGTTTTAACAACAAATTATTTTTTATTAATGAATTTGTATTCTTTTTTTAAGGCTTTTTTTTAAGATCTTATCAATAAGTTTTTCATTAAGAGTGAAAAAAATTGTAAATCAATATATTACTTAGTGAAACTTTGGTTCATCATGAATTTTATTTTTTAAAAAAAATTTATAACTTCCAATTTTTAAATAACCCCTGTAATTTTTAACTAGTGAAAAAAATATTTAATATTGAATTATATTTTTCTTGGTGCTAATATCTCACACAAAGGTCAATAATTTCAAGGGGGAAACAGTTTTGGATATAATAGAAAAGATAAAAAAATTAAAAAAAGAGAAAAATGCCATTATTCTGGCACATTATTATCAGAGAGCAGATGTGCAGGATATTGCTGACCATGTGGGAGATTCTTTTTACCTGGCTCAGGTGGGAAAAAAATCAGATGCAGATATAATAGTCTTCTGCGGAGTACGTTTTATGGCAGAAAGTGCTAAAATCCTTTCACCTGAAAAAACTGTGCTGTTCCCGTGTTATACAGAGGCTCCATGCTGCATGGAATACATGGCCTCTCCCGAGGAGATACTGCAGTACAAGGCGGCGCATCCAGATGTAAAGGTAGTGACATATGTAAACTCTTCCAGTGCTGTAAAAACAGTATCTGATGTGTGTTGTACATCATCAAGTGTTGAAAACATTATAGACAACCTGGACACAGAAAAGATACTGTTTGTCCCTGATAAAAATCTTGCCAGTTATGTACAGGAACAAATTCCACACAAGAAAATCATTCCCTGGGATGGGTGTTGTAATATACACGATGCAGTAAGGCCTTCTGATATAGAGAGAGCTCTTGAGAAAAATGGCAGAGACCTCGTCATAGCCGCCCACCCTGAATGTAGAAAGGATGTGAGGGATATGGCTCATTACACAGGAAGTACCAGCGGAATACTGACGTATATCAATGAGAGCAGCAGTGAAAGGTTTTTAGTGGTCACTGAAAAAGGTATCTCTCACCAGCTGAAAAAAGATAATCCTAATAAAGAGTTCTTTTTTCTTCCAATGCTCTGTAGGGCCATGAAAAAAATATTTCCAGAAACAATTCTTGAATCCCTTGAAACAATGAAGGGGGAGGTCGTCCTAGATGAGGAGACCATAAAAGAGGCTGGAAAGGCACTTAATAACATGCTTTTATTTTCAAAAAAAAGAGGTGAGTAACATTGAAGGCAGATGTTTTAATAGTAGGAACAGGTATAGGGGGGCTCTATACAGCACTAAATCTAAGAGAAGACCTGAATATACTTGTAATGACAAATTCCAAAATAAGAGACTGCAACTCCTATCTGGCTCAGGGTGGGATCACCACAGTCATGCCTGGAGATGAAAAATCATTTATAGAGGACACTCTGGCTGCAGGACACAATAAAAACGATACTGAAACTCTGAACATGGTGGCAAGAGAATCCTGGGGAAATATCAAAGATTTAATCAAACTGGGAACCGAGTTTCAGAAAGATGAATATGGAAATCTAAAATTTACAAAGGAGGCTGCTCACAGCAAAGGGAGAATACTTTTTCACGGCTCTGAAACAGGAAAAATGATCATGGAAACCTTAATTAAAAACATAGAGAAAAGAAAAAATATAACTGTTCTTGAGGGCAGTGAACTTCTGGATCTGAAAATATCTGAAAACAACGTCCACGGAGGTATTTTCAAAAAAAATGAAAAAAGGTTTTCAGTGGATTCTAAAGTAGTGGTCCTGGCTACAGGAGGTATAGGGGGGCTGTTTAAAAACTCTACAAATCAGCCAAATATAAAAGGTGTCGCTCTGGCGCTGGCTAAGAAACATCATTTGAAAATAAAGGATGTAGAGTATATCCAGCTGCACCCTACAGCTCTGGACAACCAGAACAAAAACAGGCTCTTTCTTCTTTCTGAGGCTCTGAGAGGTGAAGGTGCAGTCATAAGAGACTCTAGTGGAGAAAGATTTGTAGACGAACTTCTCCCCAGAGACAGAGTGACAGAAGCCATCATAAACAAGAAAAAAGACAGCATGGAATGTGTATATCTAGATGCCACAGCCTTAGATTCTAACTACATCAGAGAGAGATTCAGCGGAATATACACAGAGTGCTTTGAAAGAGGGTATGATATTACATCAGATCTTCTTCCTATAAGTCCGGCACAGCATTATTTTATGGGGGGAATAAAAACAACTCTCTCTGGAAGATCAAGCTGCCGGAATCTGTATGTAGTGGGAGAAGCTGCTTGTACAGGTCTTCACGGGAAAAACCGTCTGGCTAGCAACTCTCTTCTGGAGGCTGTGGTTTTCGGAAAAAGTGCTGCTAAGGACATCAACCTCCATATTGACAGTGTGAATCTGATAGAAAAATTAATTATTGAAGATGAATGGTGTCCAGAGGAGGCTGCAAGGAAAATAATAATAAAACACAGAGGAGATCTCACAAATGAATTACATCATAATTGATGATATAATAAAAAATGCCCTTCTTGAGGATAGAGTCTATGATGACATCACCACAGGAAGCATAATCGATAAAGAAAGTCTCTCAGAGGTTCAACTTATAGTAAAAGAAGATGGAAAAATATGCGGATTAGATGTATTTTCACGGGTTTTTGAAATTCTGGGAGGGGTGAAAATAAACTTTCTCAAAAGAGAGGGAGAATTTGTAAAAAAAGGAGAGATCATAGCTCACCTTGAAGGGAACACAGGAGTCCTCCTTTCTGGGGAAAGAGTGGCACTGAATCTTCTCCA
>NZ_JBFHGC010000204.1:0-4640 GCF_041583315.1 Ilyobacter sp.
ATATACTCCTCTTCATCGTTTCTTGTACTTCCGGCCACAAATATCTTCTTCTTTTCAAGTCCAAGTTTTTTCCTTATTTCAATAAGTTGCTTCTCTGTAAAATCAGTAAGCTTTACATCAAACTTCAGGTTTCCGAAATTCTCCACTTTTTCAGCAGGAGCCCCTATACCCACAATTCTTTCGCTATCCTCTTCTGTCTGCATAAGAAAAAGGTCTACCCTTGAAAAAAGCCTTTTTAGATAAAAAGATATTCTTTTATAGGATTTAAAGGATTTGTCAGATATCCTGCCATTTACAAAAATCACCTTGGCCTTTTTAGAAGCTTCTTTTATTAAATTGGGCCATATTTCAGTCTCTATAATTATGAGAGTTTTGAGATTTATTTTAGACAGTATCTCTCTTATCTTAAAAAAATCATCAAGCGGAAAATAAAGAAGATCTACATTTTTATCATCTTTATATTTCCCCTCTGCAGCAGCTCTTCCTGTATCTGTCATCATGGTTATGAGCACTTTAAGGTCTGTATTTCCAAGAAATTCTCTCACCAGGCTCTCTGAAAGATTTACCTCCCCCACAGAGGCACAGTGAACCCATACATAATCTTTCCCTGGGTTTTTTATTTGGATCTTCTGAAAAATTCTTTTTTTAAGGAATCTTCTGAGTTTCCCATTGAAAGCAGATATAATAAAAAGAGGTATATAGATAATCATCTTTGAAAGGTTATAAAACATCTTCCTCTCCTTTTTTCATTTTATTTTATTTCTCTCCAAAAAAATATACCCATTTTAATGGGTATATAAAATTCTATTCCAAAACTTCTCTCACGTATACCAGCTCTACACCCTCATTTTCTATGTAGTTCGTCATAGATTTCAGAGCCACAGCCATATTTTTGTGATAATGACCTATCGCCAGAAGCTTTCCTCCGTCTTTTGCCATTTTCACTGCGGATTTTATCTCTTTTTTGATATCCTCCACCTCTTTACTGTTATCTAAAAATTTAGAGCAGTAATATGTAGGAACCCCTAGTTCCTTGGCTATGGCATACCCTTTATTTTTTGAGGTAGTTTTACTGTCGATGTAAAACATATTTTTGTTTTTTGCATACTTAAGAAGACTTTTCATTTGAAAAGCATCCTCTGTAAATCTGGATCCCATATGATTATTAAAGCCTTTCATCTCACCTACATCAGCAATGGCCTTGTCAAATCTGGTGTAGACCTCTTCCTTTGTCATCTCAGGCATGATTATTCCTTCAGTTCTGGAATTTAGCGAATCGTTAGACCCTGCCATAGGCATATGAAGTATCACCTCAAAGCCGTAGTTTCTGAGTTTTTTAGTGGCTTCAGAACTTCTAGGGAGAAAAGGTATTGTAGCAAAGGATACAGGTTTTTTTATTTCTCCGAAAATATCTGCAGTCTGAGTGTTCATTCCCACATCATCTATGAGTATGGAGAGTTTTCCGTGATAACCCTTCTTAGGAGCAGGCTTGGGTTTTTCTGGTATCAATACAGGCATTGGTATAGGAGTCGGGGCGTAGTAATGAAGTTCTATCACCATTTTTTCCTCTCCACGGAAGTCCCTATAGAGTATTTTCTCTGTATCACCCTCTATACTGCTTTCAGCTCTCAGAGCCTGGGTTTCAACCAGACCTAGCTCTGTCCCTTCCTCTAGCTCAATCTGGTATCTGTCACCTGTTTCTATTATCTCTACTCCGTCCTTCTCCTTCAGCGATTCCAGAGTATTTTCAAGTTCTTGTAGTTCCTGCACTGTACTTATTTCCATTTTTTTTGTATAATTATCTTTTTTTACAGATTTTAAAACTAAGCCTAAAATCAAAACCAATAATATTGCACCTATGAAAAAACCCTTTTTTCTGTACATTGCTTTCTCCTTTAGATTCTTTCTCTTATGAGAGCTGATATTTTGTTAGAAACTTCTTCTATACTTAGGAAACTTGTATCCACCTCTATGGCATCATCTGCTTTTTTAAGAGGGCTTTCCTCTCTTGTCGAGTCAATGTGATCCCTCTCTTTTATAGACCCTAACACAGATTCATAATCTGACTCTATTCCATTTTCTTCATATTCTTTCAGTCTTCTTTTGGCTCTTTCCTCTGGACTGGCTACTAAAAAAACCTTCAGATGGGCATCTGGAAAAACTACCGTTCCTATATCTCTGCCGTCTAGAATGACTCTTTTTCCGTTGCCTATTTCCCTCTGAAGTTCCACAAGTTTTTCTCTTACAGCTTTTATAGAAGCTGTCTTGGAAACTACAGAAGTCACCCTCGGGGTTCTTATTTCCTGGGAAACATCTATCCCGTTTAGGATAAACTTATCTCCCTCTATATCTATTTTTATATTTTCTAACATTAGTTCTACTTCTGCCGGACTGTCAAGGTCCACTCCCTTTTCCAGACTGTAAAAAGCCACCATTCTGTACATAGCCCCTGTATCAAGGTATGTGAGTTTATATTTTTCAGCAACCAGCTTTGAGATTGTACTCTTTCCGCTGCCTGCCGGACCGTCTACTGCTACGATGAAATTACTCATTTAGAAACACTCCTATTCTCGCTGTACTCTATGCTCTAGCAGCTATAGCCCGCCACTCTTTATCTTTTTTCACTTCCAATATTTCAAAGCCTGCCGACTTTATTTTTCTCTCTACCTCACTGACCTTATCTTCTATTATTCCGGAAAGTATAATCAGACCATCTTTTTTTATAACTCTGGCCATATCATCAAGAAGCATCAGTATCACATCAGCCAGTATGTTAGCCACCACTACATCAAATTTCTTATCCTTTACTACATCCATCAGATTTCCTTTGAAAACCATGCTTTTTCCAGGATCAATTCCGTTGAGTTCCAGATTTTCTCTGGTGGATTCCACAGCCAGTTCATCTATATCCACTCCCCATATCTCATCTGCTTCCAGTCTGTCTGCAGCTACCATAAGGATACCTGAGCCTGTACCTACATCTATTACGCTTTCCCCGCCTTTTATGTAGTCCTCCATGAGTTTCAGGCACAGTGATGTAGTAGGATGTGAGCCTGTACCAAAGGCTCTTCCAGGATCTAGTTCTATGACAACCTCATCCCCTATAGCTTCATATTCTCTCCATGTAGGTTTCACCACAAATCTTCTGCTGACCTTCTCCGGATAAAGATATTTTTTCCAGGCATTTTGATAATCTTCCTCTTCAAGCTCATAAAAATCCAGAGAGTAAATCACATCCTCTCTCTCTTGAAATTTTTCCTCAAAGGCCTTCCTGTACATCTCTTTTTTTCTGTCTGCATAAAAATTCATGGGAAAATATGTAGATATGGAATATTCCCTCATGAGAAACTGTCTTTCATCTCTGTAATAGTCCAAAGGATTTTTATTCTTTAGAGGTTCCTCTATTTTCAGACCCTGGGCACCAAATCCGTAGAATATTCCCTCTATCTCCTCCTGGGTTCTTTTTATATCATCGGCATCAAAAATAATTTTAGCCTCTATAAGTTTCATAATATCTCCTTAATAATTCTTTATTGTTTCAGAAAACTCTTTAAAATAAAGATCCATCTTTGCAGGTGTTATGGATATATAACCATCCTTTACAACTACCGAATCTGTATTTGGCTCATTATTCCCGTCACCGGGTTTTCCTCCCAGCCAGTAGTAATTATTTCCCTGGGTGTCTATTCTTTCCACCAGGTTGTCTTCAAACTTCCTGTTGCTGAAACAGGTATACTTATATCCCTTGATCTCCTCTGTAGGAAGATTTGGGACGTTTATATTCAAAAGTGTCCCTGTTGGAAATTCAAGCTCTGCAATTTTATCAAGATAATCCACCAAAAAGTCAGCCGCACTTTCAAAGTAAGGACTGTTATCCGGGTCATTTAGGGATATTGCTATGGCTTTATTGTTGTAAAAGACCCCTTCAGATGCTGCTGCAAAAGTACCAGAATAAAATACATCTGTTCCAAGGTTTGCACCTCTGTTTATCCCTGCTATTACAAAATCAAACTCTATATCCTTGTAAAGATGACCGCAGCCTACCTTTACACAGTCTGCAGGTTTCCCGCTCACCCAGTATCCGAAAAATTCCCCGTCTCTTTCTGCCTTTGAGTATCTGAGAGGCATGTGCAGGGTTACTCCGTGCCCGGTACCGCTCTGTTCCTCTATAGGGGCTACCACGTATACTTCATGTCCCCCGCCTTTCAGTGCCTTGGTCAAAACTCTTATTCCTTCAGCATAA
The DNA here is from genome assembly GCF_041583315.1 of Ilyobacter sp. Classification (NCBI taxonomy): domain Bacteria; kingdom Fusobacteriati; phylum Fusobacteriota; class Fusobacteriia; order Fusobacteriales; family Fusobacteriaceae; genus Ilyobacter; species Ilyobacter sp. Next base: position 4,244 of record NZ_JBFHGC010000204.1, read on the forward strand.
ATCCCGTCATCATTTGATACTAATATTTTCATAATTTTTTACTCCTCTTTAAAGAGCATCTATGTCGTCTTTCGACAAGTCCAGTCTCTCTATTTTTTTACAAACACCTGTTTTTGAATCAATTTCTATATCCAATCCGTTTAATCTCTCATTTCCCTCTGCCACCTCAAATTTTTGAGGAAGAGATGTCAAAAATTTTGGAATTATGGACTCTACCTTCATGCCTATTACACCGTTTTGAGACCCTGTCATACCTACATCTGTTATATATCCTGTCCCTTTGGGAAGTATCTTGCTATCTGATGTCTGTACATGAGTGTGAGTCCCGAATACAAGGGAGACTCTCCCGTCTAAAAACCATCCCATGGCTACTTTTTCAGAGGAGGCCTCTGCGTGA
>NZ_JBFHGC010000205.1:0-4634 GCF_041583315.1 Ilyobacter sp.
AATGCTCACTGGGGAGAGTATCCCTGTGGAAAAATCTCCGGGATCAAGGGTCGTAGGGGCAAGTATAAATAAAAACGGAAGTATAAAGATGAAAACAACTGCAGTGGGAGCTGATACTACCCTTGCAAAAATAGTGAAACTGGTGGAAGATGCCCAGGGGTCAAAGGCACCTATAGCCAGGATGGCAGATATTATCTCGGGATATTTTGTACCGGTGGTAATAGGAATAGCTTCTTTTTCAGCAGCAGCCTGGTATATCCTGGGGATCACAGGAAGGGTGGCTCTTTCCACGACACCTGGAATATTTTCCTTGAGTATATTTATAGCGGTACTGGTCATAGCCTGTCCGTGTTCTCTGGGACTTGCAACGCCTACAGCCATAATGGTGGGAACCGGAAAAGGAGCAGAGTACGGAATTCTCATAAAGGGTGGAGAAGCTCTGGAAATGGCACATAAGATAGACACGGTGGTTTTTGACAAAACAGGTACGATCACAGAGGGAAAACCAAAACTGACAGATGTGATAAGCTCTGGAGATATTGGAAATGATGAGATACTGAGACTGGCGGCATCGGCAGAGCTTCACTCAGAGCATCCCCTGGGAGATGCTATAGTGAAAGGAGCCAAAGAAAAAGGGATAAAACTTGCAGAGATAGAAAAATTTAACTCTATAACCGGAATGGGTATAGAGGCGGAGATAGAGGGCAGAACAATCCTCGTAGGGAACTATAAGCTCATGAAAAGCAAGGGTATAGAGGTGTCTTTTACCCGTGAGGAAGATCAGCTATCTAAAGAGGGTAAAACCCTTATGCTGGTGGCATCAGATGGTAAATTCCAAGGAGTAGTCGCTGTGGCAGACACTGTGAAAAAAACATCTAAAGAGGCTGTGGAAATCTTGAAAAACATGGGGATAAAGGTAGCCATGATAACAGGAGATAACAAGCTCACTGCTGAGGCTATAGCGAAACAGGTGGGGATAGAGATAGTGCTCTCGGAAGTCCTGCCTGAGGATAAATCTATAGAGGTAAAAAGACTGCAAAAAAATGGGGCCAAGGTGGCCATGGTAGGCGACGGTATAAACGATGCCCCTGCACTGGCACAATCAGATGTGGGGATAGCCATAGGAAACGGTACAGATATAGCTATAGAAAGTGCAGATATTGTTCTTATGAAGAGTGATATTAAAGATGTGGCTTCTGCAATACAGCTAAGTCATGCTACAATAAGAAATATAAAACAAAATCTTTTCTGGGCATTTGCTTATAACAGTATGGGGATACCTATAGCTGCAGGAGCTCTTTATCTCACCACCGGGCATCTGCTGAACCCCATGATAGCAGGAGCAGCAATGGCTATGAGCTCGGTATCTGTTGTGACCAATGCTTTGAGACTTAGATTTTTTAAACCTAAATTTTAAGGGGGGATGCACAGTGAATGAAAAAGAATGCTGTCAAATCCAGAAGGCACACCACTCGCCAGAGTTTAAGAGAAAGATAAGCAACAGGCTGAACCGTATAGAGGGACAGATAAGAGGGGTAAAGAGGATGGTGGATGAAGATGTGTATTGTGACGATATACTAAATCAGGTGGCCTCTATAAAATCTGCCATGGACGGAGTGGCAAAAGAACTTCTCGGAGCTCACATGAAAAGCTGTGTGGCGGAACAGATAAGAGACGGACATGATGAGGTTATAGAGGAACTATTTTACACAATAAAGAAACTTCTCAAATAAAAGACACAGAAACGCCATAAAAAAATGCTAACATATTTACTAGGAGGTGGAAGATATGGGAATTTTGAAATTATCTTTATACTTGACGGTTATGCTGGGAATGGGAGCTTACTTTAAAAAGCAGGTGGATGCCAAAAAAAGAAAATCACCTGTACCGCTTAAAACAACAAAAGGAATAATGAAGTAAAAATATTATAATATATAAAAGAAAATAAGAGTCCTGTAACAGGACTCTTTTTTAAACTTGAAAATAGGTGATGGATAATGAAAAAGATACTGGTGGTAGAAGATGAATGGAAGATGCGAAGGCTTATAAAAGATTATCTTGTAAAAGAAGGCTATCATGTGGATGAGGCCGGAGACGGGAAAGAGGCTGTGGAAATATTTGGTGAAGGTGCATATGATCTCGTAATACTTGATATAATGCTTCCTAAGATGGATGGATGGAGTGTATGCCGTGAAATAAGGAAGGGATCAATGGTTCCTGTAATCATGCTCACAGCCCGTAGTGAAGAGAGTGATCAGATTTTTGGATTTGAGCTTGAGGCAGATGAATATATAACAAAACCTTTTAACCCCACACTTCTTATAGCCAGGATAAAGGCTATATTCAGAAGGGCAGGGAAACCTGATAAAATAAGCAGGGGAGATATAGAAATAGATGAAGGAACCAGGAGGGTGGAGATAAAAGGTGAGTCAGTAGACCTTACCTCCAAGGAGTTTGAGATGCTACTTTATTTTGTACAGAACAGGGGTCTTGCCCTCTCGAGAGAAAAAATACTTAACTCTGTATGGGGTTGGGATTATTTCGGAGATGTGAGAACGGTGGATACCCATGTGAAAAGACTGAGAAAAAAAATAGGTGAAGTATACATCCAGACAATAAGGGGATTTGGATACCGTTTTGAGGAGGAATAATGAGAATAAGGACTAAAATTTTCTTTCTTATATTCAGTGTCGTACTCTTTATAATGATGGGTTTTTATGTAATTACAGAATTTTACCTTGAGAATTTTTATATAGAAAGCAAAAAAGAAAACCTGAAATCAGTATCCCAGGTTATCTCAAATCCCGGCCATCTTTTGGACTTTGAACAGCTGGAAAGGGACAATAATGTGACAATATATATAAGGCAGTTTTCTGATGATGCCTTTGTATCCTCAGAGGAATTTTATATAGAGGGACTGGAAGAAAAGGGAATACTTCAGAATATAAGATCTGGAAAACAGGTTTTTCAGAAGATAAAATTTGATGATCCCATGGGTGAATTTATGATTTTGTTCACCCCATATCAAAACAACAGGTTTGTGGAGATAAGAACCCCTATAAGCTCCATAAAAGAATCGGTCCAGGTGGCAAATCAGTATTACATGAGGATTATTGTCTATGCACTGGGATTTGGTATAGTTATGGCCTTTATTTTTTCCAAAAAAATAACCCAGCCTATCCTCCATCTCAAGGAGATAACCAAGGGAATATCAAATCTGAACTTCTCTCTGAAATTTTCATCTAAAAGAAAAGACGAGATAAGCGAGCTGGGAAAGAGTATAAACAGGATGGGGGACATTCTCCACGATACAATAGATGACCTAAATATTGCAAACTCAGAGCTAAAAAAAGATATTGAGAGAGAAAAAAAACTGGAAAGTCTCAGGAAAGAATTTGTAGCCAGCGTGAGTCATGAACTGAAAACTCCCATAGCTCTGATACAGGGGTATGCCCAGGGCCTAATGGAAGGCATAGCTACAGAAGAAGACAGGGATTTCTACTGCGGAGTAATAGTGGATGAGAGCAGAAAGATGGATGAACTTGTGAAGGAACTCCTTCTAATATCCCAGATAGAGGCAGGTTACCTGGAGCTGGACATCAGAAAAATAAATCTAGGGAAGATGATAAGGCAGGTAATGGATAAGTATTATATGGAGTTTGAAAAATACGAAATTTCTTATCCTGAGAAGGATATATCAGCCCTCGGAGACTGGAAATATATTAAAAGAGTGCTGGAAAACCTTGTGAGCAACGCCTTTAAATATACTCCGGTAAACGGAAAGATAAAAGTCTATGTCGAGGAAACCGGTGAGAAATACAGGGTAAAAGTCATAAACACATCTAGTGATCTGACTGAAGAGGACCTTGAAGAAATATGGGCTCCTTTTTATAGGGGTGACAAGTCTAGAAGCAGCGAAGGTACAGGACTTGGCCTCGCTATAGTAAAGGGTGTACTGGAAAAACATAAGAGCAGTTACGGGGCAGACCTCGAAAATGGAAAGGTAATTTTCTGGTTTGATCTGGATAAGGCAACTTAAGAAGGAGTCCACATGGACTCCTTTTTAGTTTAAAATATATACGTGGCTCCTAGAGATACCATGTAAGAATAATTTGACATTCCAGCTCCGCTGGAATCATATTCATTTATATAAGAACCGCTCCCATCGTCATTGTAATAATAAACTATAGCTTCATTCTCTCCAGTTTCTCTAAAATATTTCTGAAAATCTGCAGAAAATGTTACGATAAGGTTCTCCAATAAAAAATAATCTAAAGCCATTCCTAAGGATAGGTATGCCATATTTTCTATTTTATCATTATAATAGTCATCATAGTCATCGTAACCATCCGCGGTAGCACCGACTAAATATGAAGGTCCATTATCATTTACAGTATAACTTCCGGAGGGGTTATGGTGAATGTCTTCAGCTTCTCCCCAAGCCCATAAACTTCCTCTAATATATGAAGTAAACTTCCACTTGTCACTTAAATTATACTTAAGGTCTAGCCCAATATATGGCACATAATATTCTTGTTTATAAGAGATATTTTGTCCGTATAATTCTACATCTTGTGCTCTCAAATAAGATAAGTCATAGAAACTATATATCCCTGTTGCATCATAAGAGTTCC
>NZ_JBFHGC010000206.1:0-4632 GCF_041583315.1 Ilyobacter sp.
CTTATTTTTACCACTCTCTGCTTTTCTCTTTCGATATAAAGAACTTCAAATTTTTTCATAATAAGCATAATAAAAATAATAAATACCGCCGAAGTAATTGAAAGGAAAAAATATCCCATGCCGATGGCTATGCCTATACAGGCTGTGATCCACAGTGTGGCAGCAGTGGTGATACCCTTTATACTTCCCTGGGTATGAAATATAGTCCCGGCACCCAAAAATCCCACTCCGGATACTACCTGAGCCGTCATTCTTCCCATATCGATTTTTACAACGGAAGAAAGGTCCGGATTTTGAAGAACCATAGCCATACTGCTCTGGGAAACTAAGATTTGTATAACTGCAATTACTGCGGCACCTAAGCAAACGAGCGTATGGGTTATAAATCCTGCAGGCTTTCTTTTTTTCTCTCTTTCATAACCAATGAGCCCGCCGATAACAATGGCCAGGATGATTCTTATAAATATTGAAAATTTTGTTATTTCAAACATAGTTCCCCCCTAACTAAAGAAAGGAATCCGAAGATTCCATTCTTTAAAGTATATGGATTGAATTTGGATCTAATGCAAATTTAAGGTTTTCGTTGATCTTGACCATAGTTTTGTTCATGGGGTTATTGACGGAAATTTCAAGATGCTGACCAAAGAAATTGACTTCATATTCATGGTGAGCTCCCATAAACATACTCTTTGTGACTTTTGCCTCGAAGTCAGATTTTCCAAATTCTATGGATTCCGGTCTGACAACAATATTTACCTTGTCACCGAGATTATATGGTTTAGTCTTGGCCGTTTCATATTTTACACCGTGGACATCTATGACCAATGTAGATTCCTTGACCTCTTCAACAGTTGCTAAGATGATATTTGCTCTTCCGATGAAGTTGGCAACGAATGCATTTATTGGTCTCTGATATATCTCGTCTGGAGAACCTACCTGCTCGATGAGTCCGTCTTTCATGATGACGATTTTATCTGATAATCCCATTGCTTCAGACTGATCGTGGGTAACGTAGATAGATGTGATTCCCACTTCCTGCTGGATTTTTCTGATCTCATCTCTCATGTGAATTCTGAGCTTGGCATCGAGGTTTGACAGAGGTTCATCAAATAAAAGAACCCCAGGCTCCATAATAAGAGCTCTGGCTAAGGATACTCTCTGCTGCTGACCTCCAGACATCTGGGAAGGTACACGTTCTGCAAATTCTTCCATTTTCATGAGGCTCAATATTTTTTTTACTCTTGCATTGATCTCTTCTTTTGGTAATTTTTGAAGCCTCAGACCATAGGAAATATTGTCAAAGACATTCATATGAGGGAAAAGTGCGTAGTTTTGAAAAACCATGGCAGTATCTCTTTTGTCCGGAGTCAGCCTCTCGACATTTTCATTTCCTATAAAGATTTTACCTTCTGTGGGAACTTCAAATCCTGCAAGCATCCTCAGAGTAGTTGTTTTTCCGCAGCCAGAGGGTCCAAGGAGACAAACAAATTCACCTGGATTAATGTCTAAGTTGACATTTTCTACTGCTTTCACTTGTTTATTTTTATCTGTTACAAATATTTTGGTTAGATTTTCAAATTTAACTCTTTTAGCGTTCATCATTCACTCCTAACTTTCTATTCCTTCTTCAATACCGAATGTTTTTAATGCTGATTTCATCATAAGAACAACAACAGATACGATTATTATAAGGATGGTACAATATGCAGAAGCCACACCTATTTTTCCCACGTCAATCTGATTCATGATTGCCACAGTGAGTAGGTTGTACTTGGCAGATACCAAGAAAATAATCGTGCTGACCAGAGTCATACTTCTGACAAAGGCATAGATGAGTCCTCCGAAGAAAGCGGGTTTTATCATAGGCAGTGTGACAGATGTAAAAACTTTTTTACTGTCTGCACCTAGGACACTTGCAGCTTCCTCTATGGACGGATCAATCTGCTGAAGAGATGCTATTGCAGACCTTATACCTATAGGCATACTTCTTACAATGAATGCTATTATTAAAATCGTGGCGGTACCAGTAAGAACAAAAGGTTTTCTGTTGTATGTAATAACATATCCTAGACCTATTATCGTTCCTGGAATTGCAATGGCCATCATAGTAGTAAACTCTATAAAGTTTTTACCAATGAATTTTTTTCTGACAATCAGGAAGGCAATAATCATGGCAAAGATACCTGTTATCGGTGTGGAAATAAGTGCCAATCCGGTAGTGTCGAGGATAGGCTTCATACCCAGGTCAAAGACATATCTATAATGGTTTAGGGATAATGAATAGTCAGCTCCCCACAACTTTATAAATGAGCCTATTGGTATGAGTATGTACATGAGAATTACCAAAAGAGTGAGTAAGATCATGGTTATGAAAATAGGCATAACGATCCTTTTTTCAGTGATCATCTCTCTTTGTTTTGCTACTTTACCTGTAACTGTAACGTATGATTTTTTACTGATATAGTATTTCTGAGTAACGAAAATACTGATGGAAATAAGAAGCAGAATGATGGAAAGGGCAGTAGCACCTCCCATATCATAGTTTCCGATACCCTGCAGATAAATCTGTACTGCAGCTACAGTATAGTTTCCTCCGATTACCACCGGATTCCCGAAGTCAGCTATAGTCTGAATAAATATAACCAGGAAAGCATTGGCAAGACCTGGCATCATCAGTGGAAGAGTAATAGTCCAGAATACATCCCATCTGGAAGCACCCAGATCTCGGGATGCTTCTTCTACAGAAGGGTCAATTTTTGCCAGGAGGCCTACCAGCATAAGATAGGCAACCGGGAAAAATGTAAGTACCTGCACCAGTACAAGTCCGTGAAATCCATATATATCCGCATCTAGCATTCCCAGTAACTCTCTTGTTATAAACCCACGTCTTCCAAAGAGGAGTATAGCGGATAAAGCTATAACAAATGGAGGAGAAATTATCGGGAGTATAGCTATAGAGGTAAATATTTTTTTAAAGGGCAGCTTGATGTAAGTAAGGGCATAGGCAAAGAAAAATCCTATTACAGTAGATATGAGCCCGGTAGTAATTCCTAGTTTAAGAGTATTATACAGAATGGATATATTTTCACTCATACGCATGATATTCCTATAGTGTCTCAGAGAAAATTTATCATCATAGGAAAAACTGGAGTTTAATATATTCATAAGAGGTAACAGTATAAACAGGGTTACTACAATTAATGTAAATATTATGGTTGAAAATAGTATAGGGTCATTAAAAATTTTCTTCATATTCTTTAAATCGGATCTGATTTTCAATGAAAATGAGTTTTTTTTCACAGCAATGCTCCTTTATTCCTTCGGTGCAGAAGTTTTAGTCACCTGACTGAAGTTTTCGATTAGTCTTTTTCTGTTTAATCCTGCCCACTCAAAGTCATAGTCTATTAGCTTAGTATCTTTGATCTCAGCAGCTTCCTGAGGAGGTACAGCATCTTTATTTGTCAAGAACTGGTAAGAACCAACTGTCTGTCCCATCTCTTGAGCTTTCTTAGATAAAGCCCAGTCGACGAATTTTTTAGCATTTTCAAGATCAGGACCGTTTTTCAATATAGCCACTCCGCCAATTTCAAAACCTGTTCCTTCAGATGGTGCAGCAATAATTATATCTTTGTATCCTTCTTTTCTGTATTTGATGGCGTCGTGTAAGAATGTGATACCGACTCCAGCTTCTCCTAAACCAACCATTCTTCCAGGAGCTGTTCCAGACTTAGTATACTGTCTGATCTGTCCGTTTAATTTTTGCATGTACTCCATACCTTTTTCTTCTCCCATTGACTGAACAACAGTAGAAAGCATTGTATAGGCAGTACCAGAGGAACCAGGATGAGCAGTTACTATCTCTCCTTTATACTCAGGTTTTAAAAGATCTTGCCAAGATTTAGGCATTTCCATACCTTTTTCTTCAAGAATAGATTTATTTCCCACAAAACCTAGATAACCAACATAAATTCCAGTCCATACTCCGTTGGCATCTTTAAATTTAGCAGGGATCTCTTCTGACACAGGAGATTTATACGGCTCTATAAGACCTTCTTCATTGGCAGCAACAAAGGCATCAATCGGACCGCCGTACCAAACAGAAGCGGACATGTTTTCTTTTTCTGCTCTAACTCTTGCCAGTGTTTCTCCACTACTCATTCTTACAAATTCAGTTTTGATTCCAGTTTCTTTTTCAAATTCTTTCGCAGCCATGGAAGCATGATCTTCCATCAATCCAGCATAAATTAATAATTTTCCATTGTCTGATTCCTTCTTTCCACACCCTACAAATAAAGCAGCTGCAGCAAGAATCAATAAAATAGTTTTTTTCATAATTCAAATACCTCCTTTTATTTTCTTCATTTATTTTATACAATATGATTGTTACAAAACTGTTACACTTTTTTGATTTTAAAACAAAAAGTTTAAAAAGAGGTTGATATGAAGCTTATTTTATTTTTTATTCTGACACTAAGTGTATATGCCCAGGATATATTGGTTTTGAATTTCAGCAAGAGAGGGGTGGCCAAATACGACCAGCTTGTCCAGGGTCTAGAGGATAACAGGGGAATAAATCAGATCCTGGAAATAGAGTATCTGGACTTTTTGAAAAACAGTGATGAAGAGTACAGA
>NZ_JBFHGC010000207.1:0-4629 GCF_041583315.1 Ilyobacter sp.
CAAGAGACTGGGCCTTTTTCACGAGGGAAGCCTGGAAGAGTGTGCTGAATTTATGGGAATAAATAAAGATGGAATGAAAGAGAGCCTAGAGAGATACAATGGTTTCGTCGATTCTGGAAAAGATGAAGAATTTTCCAGAAGGGGAGATCTTCTTGAAATAAAAGAGGGACCTTTTTACATCCAGACAGTGGCTCCAGCAGTACATCACACCATGGGGGGAGTCACTATAGATTCAGAAAACCATGTGATGAAAAAAGATGGAAATATAATCTCAGGACTATTTGCAGCAGGAGAGATAGTAGGCGGAATACACGGAACCAACAGGCTAGGTGGAAATGCCATTACAGATATACTTGTATTCGGTAAAAGAGCCGGAGAGAATATAATGGATATCGGTTAGGTAATCACGGGATAATAAATTAATTTGTTTTAGGCGTAAGGGGATATTTTATATTTCCTTATGCCTATTTTTTAATATATTGAAAATTGTTCGGATTTATAGTATAAACCTTTATTTGAATTACCGATGTTTGACAAAATAAATAATAATGTTGAAAAACATATAAAAAATAAATTGACATACTCTTTTTAATCGCATATAATAGTTGAAATTAAAAACAAAATCAATAGTTAGGTTTGTTTTTATTTAAAAAAGCCTATAGGGGAGGCTTGAATTTTATTTTTTTTATAGTTTTATGCATACGTATGCATAAAATAAGGTTTATCCATAGGGGGGATTTTATGATTTCAAAGATTGATTCGGCAATTATTATTCTTTACATTTTAACTTTGCTTGTAATCGGGTGGTTTTTAGGAAAAGAAAATAAAGACCAAGAGGATTACTTTCTTGCTGGAAGGTCCATGCCGTGGTTACCTATAGGTCTATCTGTAGCTGCTACGATGATCAGTGCAAACAGTTTTATAGGCGGACCTGGTTGGGCATATAACGCTGGTATAGCACCGTTCATGGTAAATATAGGGGTGCCTCTAGCAATATTTTTTGTGGTATATACTACCATTCCGGTTTTGTATCACTTGAAACTTACCTCGATTTACGAGTATGTGGAAAAAAGACTGGGAATAAGCAGCAGAATGCTTACAGTAATAGGATTTCTGGTAAATTCAATAATTCAAATAAGTTCAATGGTATTTGTTCCGGCTCTTATTTTACAAAGGTTTACAGGATGGGATTTAAAAATAATAGTCCCGATAGTTGTGCTTTCTGCAATAATCTATACACTCCTTGGAGGAATCAAGGCGGTTATATGGACAGATGCAGTTCAGATGGTAATAATGTGGTGTGGCTTGATTTTTACAGTGGGATTAATAATAAAAGGAACAGGTATGGGATTTTTTGAGACCCTTTCTGTTGCGAAAGAGTCTGGGAAATTTGCAGCAATTGATTTTTCTCTGGATATATCAAAGACGAATGCGTTTTGGGCATCACTTTTCGGAGGTACTATAATGTGGATCCGTTATTTTGGATTTGATCAAGGGCAGGTTCAAAGGATTCTCACAGCAAAATCAATAAGGGGTGTAAAAAATTCATTTATGGTTAGTGCCTTCATAATGAATATTTTATATTTTTGCTTTTTGACTATAGGAATTCTATTATTTGTATTCTATAAAGGAAAGGAGTTTGATAACTCAAACGATATTATGATAGATTTTATAGCGAATCATCTTCCTGTCGGAGTTTTAGGTCTTGTAATTGCAGGAGTATTTGCAGCTGCCATGTCGAGCATTGACTCACTTTTAAACTCAATGTCAACGGTATTTGTAAAAGATATATACGAAAGATTTATTTCAAAAAATCACCAGGAAGCTTCCCTTAAAATGTCTATGACAGTATCAGCAGTCTGGGGAATAATTATAATAATATTTACACTTATGGGGTTTTCAGGAACGACAAAATCTGTACTTATAACTGTAGGGAGCTATATATCCTACATATCAGGTCCTATGTGCGGGGCTTTTTTCCTTGCCTTATTTACAACAAAGGCCAACGATAAAGGAGTAACGGGAGGAATTGTTTTAGGATTTATTATCACATTAATGTTTGGAAAATATTCCGGTGCAAGCTGGATATGGAAACCGGCAGTGGGACTGGTATCGACCTATACGATGGGATATATCCTTAGCCTGCTTTTGCCTTCTGATAAAAAAGAAGAGGATATTAAAGAATATACAGTATTTGGGCTTAGAGAGAAGCTTCTTGCCAGTGGTCAGGTGGAAGAAGACGGAGTTTCGGTGCTTCCGCTTAAGATGGATAAATACACGTGGACTTTATTAATTTTCTTTGTGTCCCAATATATTTTCTTGGTACTTATAAACCTATAAGATAAAATAGTGGTGGATGATTAAAACAGAGTAGTTATTAATCACCTTATAATTTTAATGAATTTAAGGGGATGTGTTATGGTGAAAAGTTCAAATAAAAAAATATCTTCAAAAGATGTGGCGAAACTTGCAGGAGTTTCTCAGTCGACAGTTTCTAGGGTATTTAATGAAAGCTGTAAACTTATCTCAGAAGAGACACGTAACAGGGTCATAAAAGCAGCAAATGAACTTGGTTACAGGCCAAGCTTGATAGCTAGGTCATTAAAAGGTAAATCTACAAAAATAATAGGAATTGAAATTAATGATTTTAAAAATTCATATTATATGAAAGCTCTTGGAATGTTTGCAGAAGCATTCCAAGAGAGAGGGTTTAATCTGATGATATTCAATGCCGGAGAATCTGAAAATATGGAAGAGAAATTAAAAAAGGCTTTGGAGTATCAGGTTGCGGGATTAATTATAACAAGAGCTATTTTAAGTGATGAGTATTTAGAATGGTGTACAAGATACCATATACCAATTTTCATGTTTAACAGAATTAATCATGAGAAGCATAAGCTGAGTTCTGTGGTGTGTGATAATTATTTAGGTGGAGAAAAAATAGGGGAACTTCTGTACAATAATGGTTTTAGAAATATAGCCTTTATTTCAGGAGATGAGAATTCTTCCACAAATAATGGAAGAGAGTCAGGGTTTTCAGAATTTTTAAAAAGTAAAAATATGACATACACTAAAATCCAGGGTGAATTTAGTTATGAATCGGGCTTCAAATCAGCGGAACAACTTATTAATTCTATGGAAAATACTGACAGCATCTTTTGTGCATCAGATTCCATAGCATTGGGTGTAATCGATTATATCAAAAATAAAACTTCCCTGAAAATTCCTGAGGATATATCTGTAGTGGGCTTTGACGATATTGATGAGGGAGGGAATATTAATTATAATCTAACAACCTATAAGCAGCCTATTAAAGAGCTCATAGATTTTACAGTAAAGGAAATGATAGATAGGATAGAGAATAAAACAGATAAGATGATAAATATCAAGCTAGAAGGAGAGGTGTTGATAAGAAATTCTTGCAAAATCCTGAATAAGAATGGGATACCTCAGTAACTCAAAAGGCAATTTTTATAAATGGTAATTTTATGAGTTTTTATGTGGGTATTAAGGTGAAAGGAAATATATGAAGTGTTTTGAAAGGATTAAGACTAATAAAGCAATAATATTAAAAAGATTAATAATGTATATAATTGGAGTTTTTGTATTTGCTTTGGGAGTGGCGTTTTCCATAAAATCAGATTTAGGAGTCTCTCCTGTAAGTTCGGTATCCTTTGTAATAAGTTTGATAACAAAAGGGTCTGTAGGCATCATAAGTATTGTTTTTTTTATGGGGCTTGTAATTCTGCAATGGCTTATACTGAGAAGTGATTTTAAAATAAGAAATCTATCCCAGTTATTGTTTGCTGTGGTTTTCGGAACTTTTGTAGATTTATCTATTGTTATGATATCAAGTATTTCAAAAGGAAGTTTGTTAATACAGTTTTTACACCTGACTTTGGGAACTTTTTTAATATCTTTGGGTATATATCTGATGATCAAAACAAATATTACCATAAGCCCCGGAGATGGGTTTGTAACTGCCCTATCAATAAAAAGTGGTTTCAAATTTACTAAAGTAAAGGTGGGATTTGATCTGTTTTGTACCTTTGCTTCAGTGGTCTTATCTTTTATTTTTTTGAGAGGGATATATGGTGTGGGAATAGGAACTGTTTTATGTGCCCTGGGAGTGGGGACCACGATGGATATGATAGACAAGCTTATCGGGAAAAAGTTAATAATCTATCTGGAAAAAACTAATTGTAAATAGATGCTATGGATTATTTGTATGAGGGTTATTTTAAGAAAGGGGGCAATCACAGATGCAAGAGGAAATGGATACTAAAAATATAATTTTTTACGGTGACTCAAAGGAAGTGAATAGTGTAAGAAACTTAGACTACAATGATTATAAAAAATTGGAGAGTAAAAATCAGGAATTGAAGGGGTTTGATCCAAAATATAAGGATTTTGTAGATTATATCATAGGAATTACACACAATATCTGGGAGGAAAAAGGCATCGGTATTATTTACGACACTTATGCCAACAGTGTAAATATGCATTTCGGGTCTTTTAATGTGAGCGGTATAAAATCTGTCATTGCAGGAACTTTAGAGACACTTTTTTCTTTTCCAGACAGAAAACTAATCGGTCAGGATGTCATCTGGTCGAGACATGGTGACAGGG
>NZ_JBFHGC010000208.1:0-4617 GCF_041583315.1 Ilyobacter sp.
CATTGATAAAATCAGCGTTAAGAATGACCGCAGTAAAATCCTTAGAAAAAATCGACTGTCTGAGCGCAGCGAGTTTCGAGTTTTTCTTGGATTTTCAAGTTCATTTAGCTGATTTTTCACAGCCTTGACCTTTTGGTTACTTTTCTGTCAAGAGAAAAGTGACGAACTCTTGAGAAATTCAGTAATTTTTCAATAATACAAAATAACCCAAATTAAATATCTACTCATAAATTTTACACTTAAAATTAAGAAAATTATTCCATTTATCTATAAAATAGTGTTACAATATGAGCAGAAACAGTATCTTAAAACGATCAAATCATATTCACGCTTCAATTTTCACTAATATTACTGCCTCCCGCAAAATGGGAAATAAACAACATAAAATTAAGGGGGAAAAATGGCCAATTACGTAGTGGATACTAATATCATAATTGCAAATCCATTTTTTTTAAGAGAATTTAATGAATGTACTATACTGATTCCTATTTATGTTTTAGAAGAACTAGATAAGCTCAAATCCAGAGAGGGAAACAGTGGTTTCAGAGCCAGGCAGTTTCTGAGAAATTTCAAAGATATAGAGGAAAAAGGAAGCCTTCTGCAGGGTATTGAGCTGAAAAACGGTGTCATTTTAAAAAGCACCCTCGAAAAACCAGCAGTGGAACTCCCGGAAAATTTTGATGTTAACTATGTAGACAACAAGATCCTTTCAATAATGCTGGCAGACGCCCACAGGGATGACATCCTCCTCACAAATGATGTCAGTATGAGAATAAAAGCATCTTCCATGGGGATAAAATGCAGGCATATGGATATGTCTGACAAACACAAACTAGACGATCTCTACAACGGAGTACTGGAAATAAAAGTCAGCGAAGAGAATGTAAAAAAATTCTATTCTGAAAACGGTATAGATCCAAAGGAACTTGGTATAGAGGTTATATATCCAAACCAGTTTTTCATGGGATATACCGATTATTCTTACAGCAAGATCATAGGACGATATGACTCTGAAAAAGAAAAAATAATAAAACTGCACAATGAAGATTACACAGTCTTTGGTGTAAAGGCGAAAGATGTAAGGCAGAAATTTGCACTAGAGGCTCTCTTGAACCCCAAAATACCCTTTGTATCCATCACATCAAGACAGGGATGCGGTAAAACACTCCTGGCCCTGGCTGCAGCCCTAGAACAGGTAATCGAGCAGAGCATCTACAGTAAGGTGATCATAGGGAAAAATACATCTCCCATAGATAAGTGGAATTATCAGGGATTCACAACTGGAGCCACCGAGGAAAAACTTCTGACTCATTTTGGAAACTATACCACAACACTGGAAAACCTCCAAAATATCCGTGGTAAAAAAAGCCGTAGCGGAGCAGACATGCTAAATGCCCTCATCAACCAGGAAAAACTTGAAATACTGGATATCTCCTCTATACTGGGATCCAGTTTCATCGATAAAATAGTCATAATAGATGAAGCCCAGTCCTTTGATGCCCACGCCATAAGGTCTATCATCACAAGAATAGGAGAAAACTGTAAGCTTATTCTCATAGGTGATATAGCCCAGCAGACCATCTCAAGGCTAGACCCTGACAAATCAGGACTTTACGTCGCTATAGAGTGGCTCAAAGAGATTCCAGAGACGGCTCATGTCACCCTGGACAGAGTCCACAGAAGCACCTTCGTAGACAAGGCCAGCCGTATATTTGACAAAAAAATGTTTGGATAATTTTTTTTAAAATGACGCCGCTGCTTGTACTCTAAATTCCTCCCTGACTATTGACTCTATAGTAAATATGTTATAATAAATTAGTACAGGGGGGAGATTAGTATGAAATATATTATTGTGACAAATAACAGCAAGGTGTATAATTTTTATAAAGAAACCGATGAAATTATCCATTTGAAAAACGGAAATTTTTCCGATGTTCTGACTCTTGTGAGGGAAAAAGTTCATGAGGGGCACATTCTTCTCTCTGATCCTATTTTTTCAAATATAGAGTGCTGTGAAAATCCGTTCAAATCAATAGCCATTTCAGAAGTTACCGATCCTGAAAACGAGGAGTCAGTAAAACTTATGGAGGGGGCCATGAAAGTTTCCAAGAAACTAATCTGTTCACAAAACTATAAATCTCTACCAGATGAAATATTAGAAGAATACCGTTTTATTGACCTCAACCTTATAAGAGACGGACTCAATGAGATCAAATAAGACCGACAGAACATAAACTGAGACATCAACTCTCAAATGTTGCATTAATATTGGCTTCTGCATTTTCAAGCAAGAGAGTGCAGAAGCCATTTTCAGAAAGGATTGTGATGAATGGAAAGAAATAACTACTACCAGAGAGCCTTTGAGAAGGTAGAATTCAAATTTATACCGGTATATTATTTAAAAACCGGGAAAATATACGGCTACAAAATTATTAAAGATTTCTCAAAATTGGGGTTTGAAGACAAAAACGAGATGTATGAGATGGTCTCAGAGGAAAATTATTTTGAATTTTTCCTCTTAAAAATAAAGGAAAAAGCCATGAAACTGGCCAAAGAAAAGGGCTATCTCAATAAAAAACTTTTTTATACTCTGAGGGTAAATTATATAAAAGACAGTGAATTCCTATTTGCAAGTATAGAAACAATGCTGAAAAAATACAGTCTAAACAAAGAGAATATATGTTTTGAATTAAAGGGCTTTAAGTCATGGAATGATGTGGAGGAGCTCTTGGAATACCGGGATGAAGGATACGATCTTTTATTCAAGGAGACAGCGGATACTCCTATAAGTAATAGCCTCATATCATATTCCGAGCCTGATATGGTTGAAATAATGGATCTCCAGGAAAAAGATCTGATAAAATCCGTAAAAAAATACGGGGGGAAAATAATATATAAGCTTCCAAATGACGACCCCTATGAAAAAAAAGAACTTCTGAAACTTGGTATAGATTTTATATATAAAAAATAAAACGGGCAGAACTAATATAAATAGTAACGGGTGGAGTGGATTTGAAATTTTCAGATCCATTTTTTTGTTACAATAATTTTGTAGTTGACTATAACACCTATATATTGTAGTATATTGTACAGGCTTTTTTTAGATCAATATTTGTTTCAGATGAAGGTAAAAAACCTTTTTCAGAAGAAGATATCAGTGATCTTTTTGCCTTAAAATCAAAACAGTGAGGTGACGACGAATATGAAGATGAACTTTCAGACCTTTCCGGTCCTAAAGACAGAAAGGCTGACACTGAGAAACTTCCGCAGGAAAGATATAGAAAATATCTATAAGATCAGAACCTGCAAAGATGTAATGAAATATATGGATGCCCACAAAATGGAATCTCTGGAAGAAGCAGAACGTTTTTTAAACTATACTCTGAAAACTCACAGAGAAGGACAGGCCATAAACTGGATAATAACTCTAAAGGGATCTGATGATATGATTGGATATGTGGGGTTTTGGAGAGTAGACAAAAGCCATTACAGAAGTGAGATAGGATATGCCCTGAATAAAAAATTTTGGAACATGGGAATAATGAGTGAGGCCATAAAGGAATCTTTGAAATATGGCTTTGAAAACATGGGATTGAACAGTATAGAGGCCAACGTAAATCCTATAAACACAGCTTCCCTAAAGCTTCTTGAAAAATGCGGTTTCAAAAAAGAAGGGTATTTTAGAGAAAATTATTATTTTGACGGTAAATTTATAGACACCGTCACTTTTTCCATGATAAAAAAAGACTATCATTTAAGATCCATTATTTCCTCTGAAAAAGATATTCCAAAAGATAAATTTATAAATAAACTACCGGTAGGCAGCAGAAATTTACCTTAAATAATTTAATCTCAGAATTTATGTAAAAAAGCTCACAGATATATCTGTGAGCTTTTCTTTATATTTCACTATGGAAAGTTCTGCTTATCACTTCTTTTTGCTGCTCTCTGCTGAGAGAATTGAAGTTTACCGCATATCCTGAGACACGTATAGTTAGGTTCGGGTATTTTTTAGGATGAAGCATTGCGTCTTCCAGCTTTTCCTTGTCCAGTACGTTCACATTTAGATGGTGGGCATTTTGAGAAAAATAACCGTCTAGTATGGATGTGAGAATCGTCTTTCTGTCTTCCTCTGTTTTTCCCAGGGTCTTTGGCGGGATACTGAATGTACAGGATATACCGTCACGACACGCATCATAGGGAATCTTTGCCACAGAAGTGAGAGAAGCCAGAGCTCCCTTTTTCTCCCTGTTGTGCATAGGGTTGGCTCCCGGTGCGAAAGGCTCCCCTTTTTTTCTTCCGTCTGGGGTAGAGCCTGTTTTCTTCCCGTAAACTACGTTGGAAGTTATTGTCAGTATAGAAAGAGTATGCACCGCACCTCTATAAGTATCGTGCTTTTTCAGGTCCTCTATAAAATCTTCAGTAAGCTCTGCAGCTATGAAGTCCACTCTGTCGTCATTGTTTCCGAATTTCGGGAAATCTCCCTCTACATTAAAGTCTGTGATTATTCCCCTGTGATCTTTTACAGGAGTTACCTTGGCATATTTTATGGCGCTTAAAGAATCTGCCACCACTGATAAACCAGCCATTCCAAAGGCCATAGACCTTTCTACCAGG
>NZ_JBFHGC010000209.1:0-4588 GCF_041583315.1 Ilyobacter sp.
CAACCGGAGAGTAATGAGGGTGATAAGAATGCTTTACGTACCTCAGTTTATTTTCGGAGAAGGGGACGGTCGTCATTTTGTAGAGGTATTTGGTTCATGGGGATATCAGATAATAAGGCAGGACCCCTATTCTCTGATAAAAGCATATGGTAGAAAAAATCCTCAAAAATTAAAAGATAAATACTTTTACCTCAGTGTGGGGGACGAAGATAAGGAGCCCTATCTCATGCTGCAACAATGGGTAGACGTAGTGGGAAGGCTGAAAAAATACGGATTTAATTATAATGCCCACCTCTATAGGGGGGAATCCCATTCCTGGAATTATGTGGCTAAGGATCTTCCCAACCTTCTGAAATATTTTTATGATAAGCTGAAATAGGAGTTGGATTTAATATCTTTTATTTCAAATTATAAAAAACTTTTGACAAAGTTATGTAGTTATGATATTATCATATCTGTTGTTTCAAGAAAAAGGAATTTACAGATATGATAATAATATGCGTCACTAGCTCAGTTGGTAGAGCACACGACTTTTAATCGTGTTGTCACAGGTTCAACCCCTGTGTGACGCACCACTCAAATGCGGGGGTGGCGGAATTGGCAGACGCGCTAGACTTAGGATCTAGTGTCTTCGACGTGGGAGTTCAAGTCTCCCCCTCCGCACCAATGAATGCAAGCAGCTTTTCGGAGCTGTTTTTTTTATTTTCATGGAAAACTATAAAATAATATGAAAAATTCAGAGAAAGCCTTATGATAAAAATGATTTAAAGGATAAATTTTGGTATAATATTCCTATACGAGAAAAGATACAAAAGGAGAAGTATAGATGCACGATATACTAGAGGTTCTAAAGAGCAGAAGAACGACGAGATCCTTTACAGATGAGATCATAAAAGAAGAGGAACTTATGATCTTGCTAGAAGCAGGTAGATATGCTCCTAGTGGTCATAATGATCAGCCATGGTTTTTCACAGTGATTCAAAATTATGAAATGATAAAGGCTCTGAATGAAAAAGCTAAAGGGACTCTGAACCCGCAAGATGAATTTGTGAATAACCTGCTGATAAAATCAAATTACGATCTATTTTACGGAGCCAGAACGGTTATAATAGTGTCGTACAGGGATGATGCTGTATCTCCGATAGAGGGGATATCGGCGGCGACACAAAATATATCACTCCAGGCAGAGGCCATGGGGATAGGAACATGCTGGAACGGTCTGGTAAAAAAGGCACTGGGTGAGGTATGTAAAAGTGAACTGATAAAAGAATATGATATCCCAGATAGTTATACTCCTTATTTTGCCATAGCGGTGGGTTACATAAAAAATAAAAATATATCAAAGATAAAGAGAAAAGAGGAGTATTATAAGATAATAAGATAAACTTCCATATTTAAAATTTATGAAATAAACAGGAGAGGTATAGGGGCTTAACTTTTAATTTTTTGATGATGCTTATTAAAAGTAGGATTGAACCAGGAATTTTTGTATATGAAGAAATATACCAAAATTATTTTTATTTTGCATTTTAGAGCAAATTATTTTTAATGAAAAAGAGGTGAATAGAGTGGAGATGTTTGAAACATTTCAATTTTTTCTAAAGGATATCATATTTGTGGCAGGAGAGCTGCTCTCTGTTAGTGTTCTTTTTTTGATGATATATATTATTTTTAAAGTTTTATTTAAAAAAATAGACTATATATCTTTTTTAAAAAAATACAAAGAGCAGTCTAATATGATTCTGAAAAAAATCAAAAGATTTTTAATCTATATATATATTCTTATTTTTATAATTTTGATGAGTTATAACGGATACCTGCTTTATAAAAAAATAGGTATTTATGATAATGCCCTGGATCTGGCATCAAAGATACCAAGCGAGTTCTGGATAGAACTTCTTAAAGGATCAATAAAAATAGCCTTAGCTGTGGTAGTTGCTCATTATTTTATAAAGATTGTCTTGAAGATATTGGACAAACTGCAGGCCAGTGCAAAAGCCTATAAAAATATCAGCTCAAATAATGAAACAATAGACAGTTTTTTTCTCAGACTGCGTATAATTGTAAAAAATTGTACAAAATTTCTAGTGGTTATATATGTGATGAAACTAATGATGTTCCCGGAAGTTTTTTTGAGCAACATGTATGTACTTCTAAAAATATATCTGATTATCTCAGGGGGAATGCTGTTTACAAAGGCAGCTACTGCAGTTGTAGACAGTCTGGAAGACCTCAGTAAAAGGTACTGGTATCGTGAAGACTACGTGGGATGGTACAACCGACTGAATAATTTACTGCCTCTATTTAGAAGGTGTCTGGAATATGTTATTTATATATGGGTTACATCTCTGGCGATGCTTCAGATTAGTTTTTTTGCAAAATTTGTTCCCTTTGGAACGGCAATTGTGCAGATAATAGGAATATTCTTTATAACCCGTGTTATTGTGGAACTTCTTAAGTTTTTTGTGGATAAATATATGGTCAAGTCAGAAAATCAGCTGCTAAACAAGCAGAGGCAGACACTGGTTCCTATAACTAAGTCCATACTGCAAAGTGTAGTGTATTTTATCGCCTTTGTACTTATGCTGAGAGCCCTCAATATAAATCCCCTTCCTATACTTGCCGGTGCCGGTATTTTTGGTCTGGTGATAGGTATGGGAGCCCAGTCATTAATAAATGATGTAGTTGCAGGTATATTTATTCTTTTTGAAAGCATATTTCTGGTAGGGGACTATATAGAAACAGGGTCAGCCAGAGGAATAGTAGAATCGGTATTTCTCAGAACCACCAAAATAAGGGATCCTAACGGACAGCTTCATATACTGAGGAATGGTCAGATAAATGGCGTGGAAAATTATTCCAAGGGATACACTTTTGCCGTTGTAGAAGTAGGTGTAGCTTATGACAGCGATCTCAAACATGTATTTAGTGTTCTGACAAATGTAGGGAAAAAAATTAAGGAGAAAAACTCCAGTGTATTGGAGGAACTGGTAGTCCAGGGAATAAAAGAGTTTGGAGAATCGGAACTTCTAATAAGAACCTTTACAAAGGTGAGACCTGGGCATCATTTCAACGTGGCTTATGAGCTCAGAAACATGATAAAAGATGAATTTGATAATGAAGGCATAGAGATTCCTTTTGCAAGACGGGTGCTTATATTTAAAAATGAAGATGAAGTAAAGCAAGATATTGAAATATAACCCTAAAATATTTAAGAAAGATTTTAAACCTGGGATTTATTCCCAGGTTTTTTGTTATCTAATAATCTTCATTTTTTTTGGGGAAATATGTCAATAACCAAGGTCGAAAGAAGATTTTTTTCGGTGTTTAATATGAAAGTTCCGTCTTTATGATCAACTTGCTTTATATCTACTTTGTTGATGTAAAAGAGAATTATAAAAAAAAGCCCGGCCAAAGTATATGTCCTGTGGCTAGGCTTGTAACATAACAAAAGAGAAGCGTAACAGAAGACACATAATATGTGCCGTTATTAGGAGGATTGTAACCTCCAAGTAGAAACTCTTTTAGCATATAATTATAATAATCATTCTATATAATTTTTCAATTGTTATTAATCAGAATAACATAAAATTTTAAAAACTTTCAAATGAAAATCACAAAATCTCCGTATCATATTAAATTTAGGAGATAGACCAAAAAAATAGTCCCTGATATAACCAAGAGCATATTTTTTTTGAGAAGAATAAGTGATCCGGCAAAAATAGCACCCAGGACAGATATCCAGATACTACCTGTAGAGTAAAGCACATCCGGAAAAAGCAAGGCTCCGATTGCTGCAAAGGGAATGTACTCTAAAAAGGATTTCAGAAATCTACCAGGTTTTTTTCCGCTGTGGGAAAGGATTGGTACAGCCCTTAAAAAATAATTTATAAACATACTCCCCAGAATTATTATCAAAAATTTAATTTCCATTTTCTTCCTCCTTCACAGGGAAAAGCAAGGCTCCCAAGGCTGCTGTGATTACAATAGTTATAATAACCCTCCAGTTACCCACAAGGTTTTTCAGCTGTGGGATATAAAAAAAAATGGAACTTATTATTATTCCTATTGAAGTGACGACTGCAATCTCTTTGGAATTTTTTATAGCAGGAAGAATAAGCCCGAGAAACATTATGTATATGGCTATACCGGTACTGGCAGATATGGATTCCGGTAAGAAGTCAGCAGCGACTATTCCCACAAGTGTCCCACTTGTCCAGCCAAGCCATGATATGAGCTGCGACCCCAATACAAAATTGAGGTTCATATTTTTTTTTGTCATAGCCAGTACAAAGACTTCATCTGTCAAACCGAAAGCGAGAATTCCCTTTACTCTTTTGCTAATACCGCTGGGAAGTTTGTTTGCCACACAGAGAGACATAAGGAAATACCTGGCATTTATCATAAAAGTCGTCAGAAGAATACTCCAAAGAGAGACACCGGAAAGTAACATGTTCAAAGATATGAACTGTGTGGCCCCTGTGAAATTTGTGATGGACATAAACAGTGCCATATAACCGGGCAACCCTGCAGATTTTACAATCAGCCCGAATGTCACAGCTATTGGGAAATATCCCATAAAAATAGG
>NZ_JBFHGC010000210.1:0-4564 GCF_041583315.1 Ilyobacter sp.
AAGAGCTCTAGCTATGGCTATCCTCTGCTTCTGACCTCCGGAAAGCTGATTCGGATATGCTCCGGCCTTGTCTTTCAGCCCTACTCTTTCAAGAAGCACAATTGCCTTTTTCTTGGCTTCCTCCGCTGTCATTCCCTTTACCTTTGTAGGAGCAAGTATCAGGTTTTCAAGTACTGTTTTATGTGGAAAAAGGTTGAAGTGCTGAAATACCATTCCTACTTTTTCACGAAGACGGTTCAGGTCTACTTTTTTATCCATGACATCTTCGCCTGCTATATACACATGCCCCTTTGTAGGCTCCTCAAGTCTGTTAAGACATCTCAAAAATGTAGATTTCCCGCTTCCAGACGGCCCTATTACAGCCACTACATCTCCCTTTTTTATCTCTTTATTTATACCCTTGAGCACTTCGAGATCACCAAAGTGCTTATGCAAGTCAACTACTTTAATCACTTACTTTCAACCCCTTTTCTACTTTTCTCATAAATTTGGTAAAGATGCTTGTCATAATAAGATAGATAAGTCCTACTGCCAACAGCGGCTCTATACCCCTATAAGTCTGACTGGTTATTATATTTGCAGACCTCAGAAGGTCCACTCCTCCGATAAATCCTACTATGGAAGTTTCCTTCAGGAGGGTAATAAACTCACTTACCAGAGCCGGAAGGATATTTTTGATGGCCTGTGGTATTATTATCTCTTTCATTGTGAGAAAATAATTCATTCCCAGAGCTCTAGAAGCTTCTGTCTGCCCCTTATCTAGCCCCTCTATACCTGCTCTTATAATCTCGGCCACATATGCAGAGCTATTCAGTCCGAAAGCCAGAGCCGCAACAACAAATATAGGAGTGTCACGTAAATTCCCTACAAATATTACATTGGCAAGTATCATAAGCTGAACCACAGCCGGAGTTCCACGGATAATGTCTATATATCCCAGTGCAATAAGATTCAGCGGGTTAGTATTTTTGTATTTTTCAAAATTTTTAAATGGATAAAAGTGAGATAATCTCATGACAGCTAAGAGTATACCCATAGTAAGTCCTATAAAAGCCGCCAGAAACGTAACTCCAACGGAAAAGTACAGTCCTTTTACTATATACATATATCTGTTGCCTTCTATAAAAATCCCCTTTAATACTGATAAATAAGCCATTCTTTCCTCCTAATCATTTTCGCCAAACTTTGCAGCAGATGCCGCTTTCTTTTGAAATAATCTCACTGATTATATCTATGAAATATTTCATCTGAATTAATCATAATTTATAAGATTTCGGTTGCTCTGTAACAGGACATGACCCTGTTTATGAAAAAAACCTGATACTTGCCGTATCTGGAAACTGGCTCATATCAGGTACATCTTAAAAAAACAAAAGCCAACAGAGTATATCCGCCGGCTAATTAACTTTTGTATACTCATGAGAAATTAAAAGTTCTCAATCTTTTCAAAAGAATTTTTGATGTCAATTAGGCCATTTTAAAAGATAGGGTTTTTATGAGTGTTTTTCTTTGCTCCTCCTGATCCTTTTTATGGTCAACATAATTATTCCTCCGAAATTCTTCTGTTATTTTCTCAATCTTATCAGAAATAACCTTTATTTGTCAATCAATTTTTCCATAACAACACTAAAGTCCAAATATAAAACAGCAGTCTATTAGCAGTATATTTTATGTTTTACTTGGAGTTTTTAAATATTTAAACTCCATCATGAAAAAATCACAATTATAATGTATAATTAGGAACAATTAAAAAATAATTATAAAGGAGCGTGTTTAATTTTGAAAAAGATAACTTTTTTGCTGTTATTTTCACTCGTTTTTTTTAGTGCACCGGGAGAGGAAAAACCCTTTGAACTTTCCCTGTTTTCACCGGATATACAGCTAAATTCACCCTCAGATGATATAAGTGGTATAAGATTAGGAGGAATCTATTCTGAAAACAGAAATGTCAGCGGACTAGATGTCAATCTTGTTGCCAGCAGGACCAGAGGGGATTTTAAAGGATTCTCTGTTCTTTCTTTTTACGACAGGACTGAAGGTGATTTTACAGGTGTGAGGATCCCGTGGTGGTTCTTTGTATCCTACAACCATGTGGGAGGCAGCTTAAAAGGGCTTCAGTTCGGTGGACTAAACATTGTCGAAGGAGATTTTCTGGGGGCTCAGTTTGGACTTCTGAATATCAATAACGGAAACAGTATAGGGGCCCAGGCAGGATGGGTCAATCTTGATCACAACTTTAAAGGTGTGAGATTGGGAGGTCTAAATATGGCTGATTCCTTTGTAGGAGGAGAGCTCGGATTTGCCAATTTTAACCAGTCCACAAGGGGAGTCCAGATTGGTTTGTTTAATTACACAGAGCATCTTCAAGGAGTTCAGATCGGTCTGTTAAACATGGCTGCAAATTCAGAACTTTTTGAGATTCTTCCCATAATAAACTTCAATTTAAATTTCTAATATCACCTTATACTTAAATCTATAAAATCATTTTGAATCTATTTTTATCTAAAAATTAAAGAGGAATTTAAATTTTATCACCTTATATAGTAGTGCAGGGCATTATATTAATAAGGAGGTAAAAATGAAAAAAATTGTTGCAGTTTTAATTGGTGTTGTCATGTTAAGCTTCTCTGCATTTGCGGCCTCAGCTCAGCTCTCTGTTCCAGGGACAAACATCCCTGATGATGAAAATGTTTCCGGTATCAGACTCTCTCTTCTTCACGGTGAGACTACCAACGTAAAAGGACTAGACATATCTATCCTGGGTCTTTCTGATATGGATAACTTTACAGGTCTTGAGCTCGGATTCTTTTTCGGTGCCAACAGAATAAAAAATGAGTTCAAGGGAGTTTCACTAGGACTTATCAACTGGCATGAAGGCTATGATACAGGTGCAAATTTAGGATTTGTTAACTATGTCAACGACGTAAATGGTGTAAACTTCGGATTTGCAAACTATTCTACCGGAGACAGTCTGATCAACCTTGCAGCTGTAAACTATGTGGAATATGAATCTATGGTAAACTTTGGTTTTGTCAACATCACTCAGGGAACTTCATTAGTTGACATCGGATTTGTCAATTATGCTGAAGCTACCTCATTCCAGCTGGGATTTATAAATGCTACAAAAAATCTTGACGGTCTTCAGGTGGGATTTGTCAACTATGCTGAAAATGGTGTTTTCCCGGTTCTTCCTATTGTTAACTTCAGAAAAGGTTTATATTAGAAATAAAAAACCCGTCTTAAAGATGGGTTTTTTATTTCTTGTGACAGATATTTTATTATGTTATACTGAAATTCAGTCAAATCAAGAAACACTCAAAAGATTTTCAAGAAAAAATAAAGAGCTGTTTTTAGCAGCCGTTAGGAGTATATAATATTATGGATGGAAAAAAAAGAGCGAACATAAAACCTGGAATTAAGGTAAAAATAGTCTTAAAGAAAGATCAGAGAACAGGAAAGTTAACTGAAGGAATCGTCAAAGATATCCTCACCAATTCTCCAAATCATCCCCACGGAATAAAAGTAAGATTGACCACTGGAGATGTAGGAAGAGTCCAGGAAATAATAGCCCCAAACTAGAAAAATACAAATTACCATATACATTATTGGATTGCAGTCTTTTTAAGATCTGTAATCTTTTTAATTTGAAAGCAAAAGTTTAAAGTTCCCTTGTTGCTTCTTTCAGTACTTCCCCTATACGGGCGTCTATAACCATCGAGGCCTTACTGTCATATGACGTAGCCCCCTTGTTTATGAGGATGAGTTTATTCCCCTTATAAAAGTCCACTAAAGATGCTGCAGGATAGACTATAAGTGACGTCCCACCAACTATCAGGACATCAGCCTTTGAGATACATTCAATAGCTCCGTTAAACACCTCCATATCCAGCATCTCCTCATATAAGGTTACATCGGGTTTTACAATGCCTCCGCATTTTCTGCATCTAGGTACAGCCTCATTAAAACCAGTGATATAATCCAGATCATGATACTCCCTGCAGTCCATGCAGTAATTTCTTATTACACTTCCGTGAAGTTCATAAACTTTCCTGCTTCCTGCCTTTTGATGAAGTCCGTCTATATTCTGAGTTATTACAGCCTTCAATTTTCCCATTTTTTCCAGTTTAGCCAGGGCATAGTGGGCATCGTTTGGCTGGGCATCCTTAAAAATAAGATTTTCCTTATAAAATTTATAAAAATCTTCAGTATTGCTTTCAAAATATGTTCGGCTCAGCAGATATTCAGGAGAATGAGCATACAGTCCCTTTGCACTTCTGAAATCCGGAATATTGCTCTCTGTGGAAACCCCGGCGCCTCCAAAAAAAACTATGTTGTTACTTTCTTTGATTATCTTTTTAAGTTTTTCGTACATACCATCACCTCTAATCTAAATTATATACTCTTCTCCCCAGATAATAAACCCTAAATTTATAATTTAATTATTGAATCTATAAGAAATCTGTTACTTTTCCTTGATGAAAAGTAACCAAAAATCAAGCCTTGTCTTGTCCAAGCTAAAATATAATAAATTTTACTAAAAATACAAAACTCGCTGCGCTCAGAC
>NZ_JBFHGC010000211.1:0-4561 GCF_041583315.1 Ilyobacter sp.
AAAAAAAGCAGGTTATTCTACTATTAGTATGAAGTCTGCTGAAATAGAGTATTAATATTTATAAAATAAAAAATCAGAAGGAGATAATTTTGATAAAACATAAAAGTTCCTTAAAAAATATAATTGATTTTGAAAATATTCATATAAACTACGAGGTGGGATCACCTGTATTGGAAAATATTAATCTTAAAATAAATACAGATGAACACTGGGCTATTTTGGGAGCAAACGGAAGTGGTAAATCTACTTTAATAAAATTAATCTCAAATGATTTATATCCGAATACCAAATATCCCTTCAAGAAAAAAGTATTTGGTAAAGATATATGGAATATCTTTGAAATAAAAAAAAATCTGGGAATTATTACAAATGATCTTCATACATACTTTGAAACTCAAGGGAAATTTTCAACTGCTTATGAAGTGGTTCTTAGCGGATATTATAGTTCAATTGGAATTTTTAAATACCATGACTTTACAAAAGAGCAGCATGAAAAGGTTTTAGAGGTTTTAGAGTTTCTTGAAATTTTGGAAATAAAAGATAAAAAAGTTCATCAAATGAGCACAGGACAATTAAGACGTTGTATTATCGGAAGAGCTTTGATTCATGATCCGAAGGCATTTATACTTGATGAGCCAACTGTGGGACTCGATATAAAGGCTCAAAACAGTTTTCTAAAGTTTATACAGAAACTTTCAACAAGAGCTTCTATTATATTAGTAACTCACCACATTGAAGAGATTTTTCAAGAAATTACCCATGTAGCTCTGATGCATGACAAAACTATTTTCAAACAGGGTGAAAAGGAAAAGATACTTACTTCAGAAAATCTATCTGAAATTTTTGAAATAAATATTGATCTTCAAAAAGAGAATAATAGATACTATATTAAAAGTATAGGTCAGTAAATATACTGTCTATGGATCTTTGAATCCATGGATATTAAAAACCCCTTGATACACTGATTATCAAGGGGTTTTTAGAGCTGAAATAAAAATGTATTAAAGCAGGAGATATCTGTACTATGCAAAGAGCAGCAGACTTACTGCCATAACTGCCATTCCGCTTACCAATCCATAGATGGAAAGATGGTGTTCTCCGTATCTCTGAGCTGCAGGAAGAAGCTCGTCCAATGAGATGAATACCATTATCCCTGCCACACCTGCAAAAAGTATCCCAAAGACAAAATCATTGAAATATCTGTAAAGAAGAAGATACCCAACCAGGGCTCCTATCGGTTCTGAAAGACCAGAGAGAAATGAGTAGAAAAATGCTTTTTTCTTATTTCCTGTGGCGTAGTATATTGGTACAGATACTGCTATACCTTCAGGTATGTTGTGGATAGCTATGGCCACTGCTATTGAAACTCCCAAAGTGGGATCCTTGATGGCCGAAGCGAATGTAGCCAGACCTTCTGGAAAGTTATGAATACCTATAGCGAGAGCTGAAAATATACCCATCCTGTACAGGGAACCTTTTTTATGTTTATGCCCCATATGTTCGCTGGCTTTTTCTGATTCCATCTCTTCAAGATGGTGCTCCATATTCTCTATTTCAACCATTTCTTCTACCCCGACTATTTCGTGGGGATTTTCAAAAGAAGGCACCATCTTATCTATAATAGCTATAAGCAGCATTCCTCCGAAAAAAGCCAAGGTTGTGACCCAGTAGCCGTTTCTTGTTCCGAGCTGTAATACCAGAGCATCCTTTGCTTTGGCAAAAATCTCTACAAAGGAAACATAGAGCATAACCCCCCCAGAAAATCCTAGGGCAACGGAAAGGAACTTTGTATTTGTTTTTTTTGTAAAAAACGCCAGAGCACTTCCTATACCGGTGGAGAGCCCTGCAAAAAGTGTGAGCCCGAAGGCAAATAAGACTGTACTATCCCACATAATAATCCTCCCTATGATGACCGCTGCTTATCTATGGACTCTATAATTTCATTAAGTCTATAACAAGCCTTGTATAAGAAGATATTATATTAGAAATTGAGTGGGAATTCAATACTTGATTGCATATAATTGATTTTCTTATATTTCTGATGTTGTCAAAATTACTGCAGAAATATTTTTTATAACAGACAGTGTCAGTTTTGACCTTAACAATAGGATAAATTCAAAGGATAGCTGTGGAAAACGAGCAGCTGGAAAACTGGACAGGCTCATGGAAAGATTAGATTATATATGAGTAAGTATTATATTCAGGTCTTTTTAAAATTTATAACCATATAATATACATTTTCATGATTAGGGAATAAAGATACGAGGTGGCTTCAATTGTAGTTTTTATAAAATAAACAGATTTAAAACAGAAGTAATAAATATGATTTTTAAATTTACAGGAATTTACAGCATTGTGCAGAAAAAGTATTTATGAATTTAAAATTTTAATGTGAGAATACAGAATTTAATTGCAATGAATATAGTAATGAAGTAAAGTATAGGAAGAGGACTAATATTTGTGGGAGGTAGAGTATGATTGTATTTAGATGGTTTAAAAATGCCCTTCTCTTTATACTGAAAGAGATAGCCTCTTTCCTTATAAAGATCGTGATGGTGATGGTGATAATAATAGTTCTGCTGGCAGTCTTTGTTCCAAAAACTCCAGTGGAAAAGGCTCCGATAAAAAAGAATACATATATTGAGCTGGACTTGTCAAACCCAATAGGTGAAAGGGGAAGCATCTCAATTTTCACAATGGAAGGGGAAAAGGTCAACTTCTATAATATGCTGAATTATCTGGACAAAGGTAAAAACGATCAGAGGATAGATGGTCTGATCTTAAAGGTCGATAATGTGGCGTTAAACAGGGCTCAGGTAGAGGAGCTGGGAAGAAAGATAAAAGAATACAGAGAAGCAGGGAAAAAAGTATATGCATTTTCCAGAGGTTTTGAAAACAGGAATTATTCTCTTGCAGTTAATGCAGATGAGATAATAATGCCACCTAGCAAAGGGGCTGGGTCAAATATATCGGGATACTTCATGGAACTTCCATACATGAAAAGACTCAGTGATAAGATAGGTGTGAAATATGAAGTCATACATGTGGGAGACTACAAATCTTATGGAGAAAACTATGTGAGAGAAGAAATGTCCCCGGAATTCCGGGAAAATATTACAAGACTTCTAGACAGGATATACTATAATTTTGTGCAGGATGTATCGGTGGCCAGAAATATAGACGAAAGGGATCTCAGTAAAAAAATACTAAACGGTGACTTCGTTTTGGCAGACGCCTTTAAAATGAAGGAAGAGAAACTCGTGGATAGCCTTATGTACTATCATGAATTTTTAAGAGAGAGAAATATAGTGAATAAAACTACTCTTGGAAAGTATTCCAGAAGTGTGGTGGGCCATCAGGGGTCAGGACAAAAGATAGCAGTGATCTATGGTGACGGAGAGATACTATACACAAACGGCGGAAGAGGTACTAAGCAGGCGATAACTCCGGATACAATGATTTCTGAGCTGGATATGGCTGTGCAAAGCAAGGACGTGGCAGGAATAGTGTTGAGAATAGATTCTCCCGGAGGATCTGCTCTGGCTTCTGAAGTAATAAATGCTAAAATAAGAAGTATAGAAAAGCCTGTATATGTATCTATGGGTGGAACCTCTGCCTCGGGAGGTTATTATATATCTGCTTCAGGAGACAGAATTTTTGCAGAGAGGGATACCATCACAGGATCTATAGGAGTGGTGAGTCTGGTACCTGATGTGAGTGAGCTAGCAGGAAAACTGGGGATAAAAATAGAGTCTGTTCAGAAAGGAAAGCTGTCTGGGATTTACTCTATAACTGACGGTATGAACAAGGATGAAAAAGAAAGGATATACCAATCCAGTTCTAAAATATACTCTGAATTTAAAGAGAGAGTGAGCTCAGGAAGAAATATCCCTATGAGTCAGATGGAATCTTTAGCAGGAGGAAGAGTTTGGCTAGGAGAGGAAGCTCTGGAAAAAGGACTTGTAGACGGTATAGGGGGGCTCCAGGATACTATAGGGATTATGGCCAAAGATCTGCAGCTGTCTGAATACAGTGTGGTAGAGATAAGGAGAGAAAATCCTTTTGAGAAACTCTTTATGAATTACAAGTATCTTGAGAATTTTTATAGCAGGTTTAACAATATTATGAACCTTGAAATAAACGATGAGAAAGAGATGTTAGAGAGTGAACTTATCATTAAACCAGTGACATATTTACCGTATAAAATATAAAAAAATCAGGGAATTTTTCCTGATTTTTTTATTGGTAGCGAAACAGTGATATAAAATTTGTATTATTATGAAGATTATTTTAACAAAAATATAAAATTTCTTGATTAATGAGGTAAATTATGTTAAATTTATATATAGAACTAATGTACATGTATTAAGTGTATTTTTAAAAGTTTGACATTATAATAAAGGGTTTATGATATGTATGAATTAAAGAAAAGACTATCATTGGGATGAAAAATAACAGGGGGGAATATGAAGTATAATTTTGACAGGGGTTTTAATCACGAGATAAAAGATTCTCTTAAGTGGAATACGGTAAAAAGAATATCAAATAAGAAGGATATTAT
>NZ_JBFHGC010000212.1:0-4548 GCF_041583315.1 Ilyobacter sp.
CTTAGCAAGTCCTTTGTCAGCAAGTACTTTTGAGATCGCTGCAGTTGTTGTCGTTTTTCCATGGTCAACGTGTCCTATTGTTCCTACGTTTACATGGGGTTTCGTTCTTGAAAATTTTTCCTTAGCCATTTCAATCCTCCTAAAAAATTAAAATAATAATTATTATATATTTATTAATCGGTGCCCACTTCACATGAGCACCTCCTGAATAGTTGATCCTTCAAACTTAAGAGAATTACTTCCCTCTTGCCTCTTGGATACCTTTTTGGATGCTAGCAGGTACCTGAGCATACTCAGAGAACTCCATCGCATAAGTAGCTCTACCTTGAGATTTAGATCTAAGATCAGTTGCGTAACCAAACATTTCTGAAAGCGGTACTTTCGCATCAATGATTTTAGCTCCATTTCTGTCAGTCATTCCTGATACCATTCCTCTTCTAGAGTTAAGGTCTCCTATAAGGTCTCCCATATACTCTTCTGGAGTAGTAACTTCTACTTTGAAAACAGGCTCAAGAATTACAGGACTACATTTTACTGCTGCCTGTTTAACAGCCATAGATCCGGCAATTTTAAATGCCATCTCTGATGAATCGACCTCATGGTATGATCCATCATAAAGCTCTACCTTTACATCTTCCATAGGATATCCAGCTACAACTCCACTTTCAAGAGCTTCTCTACATCCTTTTTCAACTGCAGGTATATACTCTCTAGGTATAGCTCCACCTGTAACTTTATTGATGAATTCAAATCCTTTTCCTGGATTTGGTTCCACTCTTATCTTAACGTGTCCATACTGACCTCTACCACCTGATTGCTTAGCATATTTAACATCATGCTCAACTTTAGTTGTGATAGTTTCTCTGTATGCAACTTGTGGTTTTCCTACGTTAGACTCAACATTGAATTCTCTTTTCATTCTATCTACAAGTATTTCAAGGTGAAGTTCACCCATTCCTGATATGATAGTTTGACCAGTTTCTTCGTCAGTTTTTACTCTAAATGTAGGATCCTCTTCTGCTAACTTAGAAAGAGCAATACCCATTTTCTCTTGGTCAGCTTTTGTCTTAGGCTCAACCGCTACTGCGATTACAGGCTCAGGGAAGACCATTTTCTCTAGAACAATTGGTTGATCCATGTCACAAAGAGTGTCTCCAGTAGTAGTTTCTTTTAGACCTACCGCTGCTGCGATATCTCCACAGTAAACTATACTAAGTTCTTCTCTGTTGTTAGCATGCATCTGTAGTATTCTTCCTACTCTTTCTTTTTTACCTTTTGTAGAGTTAAGAACAGAAGTTCCCTTCTCTATAATTCCAGAGTAAACTCTGAAGAAAGCTAGTTTTCCAACAAATGGGTCAGTCATGATTTTGAAAGCAAGGGCTGAAAACGGTTGATCGTCTCCTGGCATTCTTTTCATTTCCTTCTCAGGATCTTTTACATCTGTTCCTTTTATAGCTCCAATATCTACTGGAGACGGCATAAGGTCAACCACTGCATCTAGAAGTGTTTGAACCCCTTTGTTTTTAAATGCTGTTCCGCAAGTTACAGGAACAATCAAGTTCGCTATAGTAGCCTTTCTAAGTCCGGCTACAAGTTCTTCTTGACTGATTTCTTCTCCACCGAAGAATTTCTCCATAAGAGCGTCGTCAGTTTCAACTATAGACTCAAGCATGAAAGTTCTAGCTTCTTCAGCTTTCTCAAGAAGTTCAGCTCTTATATCTTCTACTGTAAAATCCTGTCCTGTTTCAGTGTTTAGAGGCCAAACGATCTCTTTCATCTGAATAAGGTCAACTATACCTTCAAACTGATCTTCTGCTCCGATAGGAAGCTGAATAGGTACTGGATTTGATCCTAACTTTTCTCTGATATCTTTTACACACATATCAAAGTCTGCCCCGACTCTATCCATTTTATTGAAGAAAGCCATTCTAGGTACTCCGTATTTGTCTGCTTGTCTCCAAACTGTTTCTGATTGAGGTTGTACTCCGTCAACAGCCGAGAAAACAGCCACAGAACCGTCTAGTACTCTTAGAGATCTTTCAACCTCAACAGTAAAGTCCACGTGCCCTGGTGTGTCTATTATATTTATCCTATGTTCTCTCCAGAAACAAGTTGTCGCTGCTGAAGTGATAGTTATTCCTCTTTCTTGCTCTTGCTCCATCCAGTCCATTGTAGCCGCACCGTCGTGTACTTCACCAATTCTGTGAGTAATCCCTGTGTAAAGAAGGATCCTTTCTGTGGTTGTAGTTTTACCTGCGTCGATGTGGGCCATGATACCGATGTTTCTTGTTTTGTCCAAAGAAACTTTTCTAGCCATGTGGTCTTGCCCTCCTTGAAAGATATAATCTTAAATTAAGATATTACCACTTATAGTGTGCGAAAGCTCTGTTTGCTTCTGCCATTTTATAAGTATCTTCTTTTTTCTTAACAGTTGCACCTTCGTTATTTCCTGCTGCGATTAATTCAGCTGCAAGCTTTTCTGTCATACCATATTCTTTTCTCTGTCTTGTGTAAGCCGTTAACCATCTAAGAGCTAGAGTTTGTTGTCTCTCTATTCTTACTTCTACTGGTACTTGATACGTAGCTCCACCTATTCTTCTAGATCTTACCTCTACTTGTGGCTTGATATTCTCTATAGCCGATTTGAATACTTCGTATCCTTCTTGACCAGTTTTTTCTTTGATTAGGTCCATCGCTCCGTAAAAAATAGCCTCTGCAAGAGATTTCTTTCCATCTAACATTATTGAGTTGATAAATTTAGTTACAACTTTATCTCCATACCTCGAATCAGGTAATACATCTCTCTTTACTGCTGCTCTTCTTCTTGACATATCTTATTTCACCTCCCGAAAATTAAGCTTTTTTAGCTCCATATTTTGATCTTGATTTTTTTCTGTTTGCAACACCAGCAGTATCTAAAGCTCCTCTGATAACTTTATATCTTACCCCTGGTAAATCTTTTGTTCTTCCACCTCTTACAAGTACAATCGAGTGTTCCTGTAAGTTATGTCCTTCACCTGGAATGTACGTAGTAACTTCGATTCCGTTTGTAAGCTTTACTCTTGCAACCTTTCTAAGTGCCGAGTTTGGCTTCTTTGGAGTACTTGTGTATACTCTTATACAAACTCCTCTTCTTTGTGGGTTACCTTGTAGTGCCGGTGACTTTTTAGCTTCTTCTAAAGTCGCTCTTCCTCTTTTTACTAATTGATTTAAAGTAGGCATTTTACCCTCCTTCCGAATTTTAAATTAAAAATTTAATTATAACTTGAACATTATACTGACTTTGTTTCAAAAAGTCAACACTCAAAAAAACACTCAGTGCTTTAAGAGAAAAATTATAGATAATCTTCAAAAAATAATTTCCCAGATACTCATTTGTTGTCCAAAAATTATTATAACATATTTTTTATTTTACAACTATATTTTTTGTTTTAATTTTTACTCTGAAATTTCAGATAGTTCTTCCTGTACCAATTCCCAATCTTCCATAGCCTTCATTATATTTTCTTCAATGAGGTCTAACTCTTTTTGAATACTAACTAGTATTTCAAGATTATTGACTTTCCCAGCTTCATTGTAGCTTTCTTCCAAAATACTTTTTTCCGCCTCTAGAGCCTCTATACTCTCTTCAAGCTTTTGACCCTTCCTCTCCAAAGAGCCTATTCTGTTTTTTATTTTTTTTTGTTCCTCATAATCTATATTCCCCTGGGTATCTTTTTCATTCACTTGAAAATTACTCTTATAAGCTTCGTAGTCTCCTTTGAAAAGAGTACTCCCGTCTTTTGTGATTTCATATATTTTATTGACCACACTTTCCAAAAAGTGTCTGTCATGAGATACCACCACAAGAGTCCCATCATAATCTTCAAGGGCATACTCCAGTATCTCCCTAGAATATATGTCCAGATGGTTTGTCGGTTCGTCTAAAATCAGAAAATTTGGCTTGTCCATAATAAGTCTCATGAGGGCCACTCTCGCTTTTTCTCCACCACTCAGATTTCCTATTTTTTTGAAGGCGTCGTCCTCTGAAAAGAGAAACCCTCCGCATATTGATCTGGCCTGTTCTTCACTGAGGGGATAATTATTCAGAAGTTCCTCTATAACAGTGGCATCTTCATTTAGGCCTTCATGTTTTTGATCATAATAACCTATTTTTATTCTTTCTCCCCAAAGGATTTTCCCATCATCTTTGCTTTCTAAATTATTTAATATTCTGAGTATAGTTGATTTCCCCACACCGTTTTTTCCGATAAGGCCTATCCTGTCTCCCCTATACACTTCCATGTTTACATCTCTGAAGATCTCCTGTCCATCAAAGCTCTTGGAGAGATTTTCTATCTTCACCACTCTGTCTGTACTCACATTCTCTACTTGAAATTTCAGCTTCATCTTTCTTATGCTGACAACAGGATCGTCCATTTTTTCCATTCTGTCCAGAATCTTCTCTCGGCCTCTGGCCTGCTTTGACTTGACTCCGGCCTTGTAACGCCTTATAAACTCCTCAGTTTTTTTTATCTTATCCTACTCTTTTTCATAGGATTTTATTGC
>NZ_JBFHGC010000213.1:0-4519 GCF_041583315.1 Ilyobacter sp.
AGGAAATACATAAACCAAGAGGAATATAGTAAGGCTAGAGCTCTGGCAGTAAAAAGAATAGAAGAAAGTAAGAAAAAAAAGTAAAAAAAAAGATTGAAAACCCATAAAAAAAACAAAGGAGCGATTCCTTTGTTTTTTTTATTAGAATAAAAATCCAAGGTGAGATTGCCAAATTGATTTTTATTTCATAGTGTGATATACTTTCTAAGTTAGAGTAAAAGAGACGAAAGGAATGAGAAAGCATGTTTGGAAAGCTTGATGAAGTAGTAAAAAAACATGAGGAACTTATGGAACTACTAGGAAGTAGTGAGGTTGCAAAAGATCCCAAAAAAATGATAGAGTATAATAAAGCACTTAATGAAATTACACCAGTTGTGGAAAAATACAAAGAGTACAAAAGGTACTCTGATGATCTTGAATTTACAAAAGATAGCCTAAAGGTGGAGAAAGACCACGAGATGAAAGAGATGCTTCTGGAAGAGATGAGAGATATAGAGGAAATTCTTCCGGGATTAGAGCAGGAACTCAGAATACTTCTTTTACCTAGAGACCCCAATGATGATAAGAATGTTATCATAGAGATCAGAGGTGGAACAGGTGGAGATGAGGCGGCTCTATTTGCAGGGAACCTTTACAGAATGTACTGCAGATATGCAGAGAGAAACAAATGGAAAACAGAGATAATGAGTAAGAGTGAGGTAGGAGTAGGGGGATTGAAAGAGATAATTTTCTCAATCCAAGGACAGGGAGCCTATTCTAAACTTAAATTTGAGTCCGGAGTACACAGGGTACAGAGAGTACCTGAGACTGAATCTTCTGGAAGAATACATACATCAACTGCTACTGTGGCAGTTTTACCTGAAATAGATGACGTAGAACAGGTAGAAATAAAGCCAGCAGATCTTAAAATTGATACATTCAGATCATCAGGTGCCGGGGGACAGCACGTAAATACAACTGACTCGGCAGTAAGAATAACACATCTTCCCAGTGGAGTTATAGTGGAGTGTCAAGATGAGAGATCTCAACTGAAAAATAGAGAAAAAGCAATGAAAGTACTTGCAACCAAACTATTTGAAATAGAGATTGAAAAGCAGAGATCTGAAGTGGAAAGTACTAGAAAGCTTCAGGTAGGAACAGGAGCCAGATCTGAAAAAATAAGGACTTATAACTATCCTCAAGGAAGAATAACAGACCACAGAATAAAACTGACACTTCATAAGCTAGAAGCCTTTTTAGACGGGGAATTGACTGAAATGATAGATGCCCTTATCACGTTTGACCAAGCAGATATGCTTACAAATCTAGCAGGATAATGGAAAAGTTAATTAATATACTTAAATTTAGTGAGGAGTATTTGAAAAAATACTCCTTTTCAAAACCCCGGCTTCAGGCAGAAAAAGTGGTCGCACACGTATTGAAACTTGACAGGATAAGTCTTTATGCATATTTTGACAGAGATCTGAGTGAGGAAGAAAAAGTCCAGGTAAAAAATTTTTTAAAAGAGATGGCGAGAAACAGAAAAGATTTTGAGGAAATTCTTGAAAAACTGGAAAATAAGAATATTCACGATATAGTCACTGAGAAAGAAAATCATAGAAAAGAGAATCTACAGATACTCTCTCAGTCAATAGAGTACATAGAGAATAACGGAATAGAAAATCCAAAACTGGAAGCAGAGTATATATTTTCTCACGTTTTGAAAACAAATAGGCTGACTCTGACTCTGGACTTCACAAGAAAAATAACTGAGGAAGAAAAGAAGCTCATTAAAGAGATGATAATAAAAAGAGCAAAGGACAAAAAACCTCTCCAGTATATTTTAGGTGAAGAGGAATTTTTTGGTTACAAATTCAAAGTCGATGAAAGAGTGCTGATACCAAGACCCGAGACAGAACTTCTTGTGGAGCAGTGCATAAAAGAGATGTCAGAGGTGAAGACGCCCTTTATTCTCGATATAGGGGTAGGAAGCGGTGCAATATCTGTAACCTTGGGCAAAGAAATACCAGAGGCAAAAGTTCTAGGTGTTGATATCAGTGAGGAAGCCCTGGATGTAGCAAATAATAATAAAGAACTGAACCAGGCTAAAAATGTGAAATTTATCAAATCTAATGTTTTTCAGAATGTCAATTATAAGGCTTTCGATATGATTGTTTCTAACCCGCCTTACATACCTGAGAGAGAATACAGAGATCTCATGCAAGAGGTGAAAAAATATGAACCAAAACTGGCTCTCACAGCAGAGGATGAAGGTTTTTATTTTTATAAACTCATAAGCAGAGAGGCTGGAAATTACCTCAAGAGTGGCGGCGTTCTAGCTTTTGAAGTAGGACATGACCAGGCTCAAAAGGTAAAAGATATGATGGAAGAAAATAAATTTGAAAATGTGGTAATTATGAGAGATTATCATCAGATAGAAAGAATCGTAATAGGAAAAAAGAAGTAAGGAGAAAATTATGTCCACAAGATTGTCTGATTATGATTATAATCTTCCAGAAGAACTTATAGGACAAACTCCGGCAGAACCTCGAGATCACTCGAGGCTGATGCTGGTAAACAAAAAAACTGGAGATATAGAGCATAAAAGATTTTATAATATAATAGACTCCCTGAAAAGTGGGGATGTCCTTGTAAGGAATTCCACCAGGGTTATACCTGCAAGACTTATGGGTAGAAAAGAAACGGGAGCTATCCTTGAAGTTTTTCTTCTCAAAAGGCAGGATATAAATACCTGGGAGTGCCTTATCGGAAATGCAAAAAGGCTGAAAATAGGTCAGAAAGTGCTTATCGGTGAAAATAATGAGCTGGTAGCAGAACTCGAAGAGATAAAAGAAGACGGAAACAGAATACTCAGATTTTCCTATGATGGAGTTTTTGAAGAGATACTTGATAAATTGGGTCAGATGCCTCTTCCTCCCTATATAAGTGAAAAGCTCTCTGAAAAAGACAGATATCAGACGGTTTATGCCATAAAGGGAGAGTCAGTGGCTGCTCCTACAGCAGGACTTCATTTTACAGAAGCTCTTTTGGAGAAGATAAAAGAGAAAGGTGTGGAGATCGTAGATCTATTTTTAGAAGTTGGATTGGGGACCTTCAGACCTGTACAGACAGAAGATGTGCTAGACCATAAGATGCACGAGGAAACTTATGAGGTTCCAGAAAAAGCTGTGGAGACAATAAACAAAGCGAAAGAGGAAGGCAGAAGGGTCATAGCTGTGGGGACAACCTCTATACGTACCTTAGAGTCATCAGTAGATGAAAATGGAAGGCTCGTGGCCGGCAAAGGATCGACAGATATATTTATATATCCAGGTTACAAGTTTAAGGTTGTAGATGCCTTGATAACAAATTTCCATCTTCCGAAATCAACTCTTTTGATGCTTGTATCAGCATTTTCAAGCAGGGAGCTGATTATGGATG
The DNA here is from genome assembly GCF_041583315.1 of Ilyobacter sp. Lineage (NCBI taxonomy): Bacteria > Fusobacteriati > Fusobacteriota > Fusobacteriia > Fusobacteriales > Fusobacteriaceae > Ilyobacter > Ilyobacter sp. Next base: position 3,421 of record NZ_JBFHGC010000213.1, read on the forward strand.
TCTACAGAGAAGCAGTGAGAGAGAAATATCATTTTTTCAGTTTTGGAGATGCAATGTTTATTTATTAGGAGGTGAGCCATGAGAATAATAGCCGGAACAGCTAAAAACAAAAGTATAAAATGCAGAAAAGGGACAGAGACAAGACCTACTTTGGACAGAGTTAAAGAGGCCTTGTTTTCAAAACTACAGCCCTATATAGAGGACTGCAACATCCTAGATCTTTTCAGCGGGACAGGGAATATAGCTCTAGAGGCAATAAGCAGAGGAGCAAAGAGAGCCGTAATGATAGAAAAGGATCAGGAAGCCCTTAAAATAATAATAGAAAACGTAAACAGCCTTGGATTTGAAAGCAAATGCAGAGCCTATAAAAATGAAGTTTCCAGAGCAGTGGAGATTTTGGGGAGAAAAAATGAAAAGTTTGACATCATCTTCATGGACCCTCCATATAAAGAAAATGTCTGTACAGAGGTTATGAAGTCAATACAAAAGAATAATATATTGGCTGAGGGAGGTCTCATCATATGTGAGCACCACCTTCATGAGAGACTGGATCAAGAGATAGGAGAATACAAAAAAGTAGATGAAAAAAGCTACGGGAAGAAAACTCTTACTTTTTATACAAAATAATAATCTGCCGCCTGTTTATTTCAGGCGGCTTTTAAATTTTTTGTGATGAAATTATTGAATTTCTCTAGACTCTGTTACTTTTCTCTTGACAGAAAAGTAACCAAAAGGTCAAGGCTGTGAAAAATCAGCTAAATAACCTTGAAAATCCAAGAAAAACTCGAAACTCGCTGCGCTCAAACAGTCGATTTTTTCTAAGGATTTTACTGCGGTTATTCTTAACGCTGATTTTGTCAATGCCACTTAAAGATTAGAATATTTAAATGCTTTTTAAAATCTTTAGAATCTTTAATATCTTCTAAAGATCTTGAAGTGCCTATTCGCAGGACGAGCGTTAAGAAATCTAATTAATTTTACGTTAAGAAAATACAATGTCTGAGCGTAGCGAGTTTTGTATTTTTAGTAAAATTGATTAGATTTTAGCTTGGACAAGACAAGGCTTGATTTTTGGTTACTTTTCATCAAGGAAAAGTGA
>NZ_JBFHGC010000214.1:0-4517 GCF_041583315.1 Ilyobacter sp.
CTTCTGAAGGTGACATTGTTTTCCAATGACGGTAATGAGATGCTTCTAGAGCTGACAAAACCCTTTGATATTTTAGGAGATGTGGAGTTTCTTTTGGAAGAGGATATTTATTACAATATTCAGATAAAAGAAAAAAGCACTTTTCTCGAGCTGGATTTTGACAGGGCTGTGAAAAATATAATATTTTATGAACTAATGGCAAAAACTCTGGCCAAAAAACTAAGGAAAACATCTGAGAAATATTCTGTGAAAAAACTCTGCAACAGTAAGATATTAGTTGCAAAATTTATAACGGATAACAAAGAGTACTTTTCAGATACCATAAAATACGGGGATATCTCAAAATTGTTAGGGCTATCAGAAAGACAGCTGAGAAGAATTTTAAAAAACTTTGAAGAAATGGAACTCATAAAGAGAAACGGGAGAAAAATAGAAATTTTAAATGAGAATGGTGTAAAAAAATTAACCTCTTAAAGCAATCTTTACTTATACCTGCATTTCATATATAATAAAATGAATGTTTTAAAATATCCAAATATATATCATAGGAGCATAGAACTCCTAATACTTAATAAAGAGGTGTAATAATTTGAACGTAAAGAAGAGGATCATAAAGCTTTTGGGAGAATTTGAAGAGGGTAAATATTCTAATATCCTTTTAAATGAATATTTCAGAGAAAATAATCTGAGTCGTGGAGAAAAAGCATTTATCACAGAGGTTTTTTACGGAGTAATAAGAAACATAATATTCCTAGACTACCAGATAGATAAGAGAGCCACTAAAAAAGTGCACAGAAAATGGCTGAGAAATCTTCTGAGAATCTCATACTACCAGGCTTACTTCATGAGAAGTGACGATGCAGGAGTGGCTTGGGAAGCTACAGAACTTGCAAAGGAAAAACTAGGAGTATATGTAGGAAGATTTGCAAACGGGATAGTAAGGTCTTTCATGAGGGAGATGGATCAAGAGGCCGATCAGCTGAAGGCCAGCGGAAAAATGGATATTTTGTATTCGTGTCCAAAGTGGTTTTATGAAAAAATAAGTAATGAGTACGGTGAGGAAACTGAGGCTCTTCTGAAATCCTATAAAAAGATACCTTACCTCAGTATCAGAGTGAACAAGCTGAAATACAGCGAAAAAGAATTTGAAGCCCTTCTAGAAAAAATGGGGATTAACATAATGAAACAGATAGATTCTGTCTATTATCTGGATTCGGGAATACTCATAGATTCCCAGGAATTCAAAGACGGAAAAATAACAGTCCAGGACGGATCGTCATATCTGGCTGCTAAGATGCTAGGGGCAAAACCAGGGGATACAGTACTGGATACATGCAGTGCACCTGGATCAAAAGCCGCTGTTTTGGCAGAACTTATGGAAAATAAGGGAGAGATAACAGCTCTTGATATACACCAGCATAAGATAAAACTTCTGGATATGAATTCTAAAAATCTTGGAGCAAAAATAATAACCGGGGTAAAACTTGATGCAAGAAAAGTAAAAGAACAGGGAAAAAAGTTTGATAAAATACTGGTAGACGCCCCGTGTAGCGGTTACGGAGTCCTACGTAAAAAACCGGAGGCTCTGTATAACAAAGATATGACAAATGTAGAGGAACTAGCCAGACTTCAGTATGAGATACTAGAATCTGCCTCTAAATCTCTGAAAGATGACGGAGAGCTGGTATACAGCACGTGTACTATTTTTAATGAGGAAAATACAGATAATGCTGAGCGTTTCCTGAAAAATAACCCGGAATTCCAAGTGGTAGAGCTGGAATTTCCAGATGGCATAAATGGCCATAAGGATATTTTAGGAGGACTTGTCATAGATTATAAAGAGGAGTTTCTAGACAGTTTTTATATTATAAAGTTTAGAAAGAGGATAGGATAATGCTAGAGGAATTAAAAGAAGCAAACGGGTATATAACGTCTAAGATAAAGGAAAAAGACCCTGTCATTCTTGAAATGGAGAAGTTTGCAGAAGAGCACAATGTCCCTATTGTGACAAAAGAGGTGGCAGAATATCTGAAGTTCATGGTGAAAATGAACAAAAGCAGGAGCATCCTGGAGATAGGTACAGCCATAGGGTATTCCGGGAGCATAATGGCAGGAGTAGCCAAAGAATATGACGGACATCTCACGACCATCGAGATCGATGAAGAGAGGTTTCATCAGGCCAGGGAAAACTTCGCCAAGGCGGGGCTGGATAACGTGACTCTGATCCTGGGAGACGGTCTGGAAGAGATAAAAAAACTCAATGGTGAATATGACTTTATATTTATCGATGCAGCCAAGGGAAAGTACAAGGAGTTTTTTGAAGATTCCTATAAACTTCTCTCTAAGGACGGGATTATATTTATAGATAATATTATGTTTAGGGGCTACCTCTATAAAGAATACCCAAAAAGGTTTAAGACCATAGTGAGAAAGCTGAATGAGTTTATAGATTATCTATATGAAAATTATCCTGGGTTTACCCTCCTTCCTTTCGGAGATGGTATAGGACTTTTACAGGGTAAATCGGAGAAACGATCATAAATAGAATCAAAACCCTATATTTGCTACAAAAGATAACTTTTGTTGTATAATAGTTAAGAGGTGATTTTATATGAAAAACTTAAAACTAGATATGATAAAGATTTGAAATCTGTACTGACAGAAAAGCTATACAATAAGATGGCAGTCAAAAAAAGTTTCTATTTACACAATATAGTAAATTATCTGGAAGATTAAAAAAACAGGCAGATAAATTTACAGAGAAAAGAATGTATTTAATGTTAAAAAGGGAGACTTTGAAATAATCTCTGTAAACAGGAAAAATTCTTCCTGTGAAAATTTTAAATTGAGCAATATTTTGAATATTGCCTATATCATGAATATAAATTTCAGCATGTCTCGTAGCCCTTTAAAAGTGGGATTCAGATATGCTTTTTTTCTTTATGTGAAACAGATTTTAAGGTATTTCTCACCTGGTGGACAATGCACCTCTGGTATTCGGAAAAGCAACTTGAATGCTCTCTTTAATTTCGCTAAGACCATCTGCACACATAATTAATACATCTTTAACTCCACGTTTTTTTAAGCTCATTTAGTATTTCTAACCAATATTTACTGCTTTCCTTTTCACCAATATAAAGTCCAAAAACTTCCTTAGGAAGCAAATTATTTAAATGCCATTTACAGATTTTTTTGGACACTGTCCTTTTTTATAAATAAAAAATAAGATGGCGTATTATGTATAATACACCATCTCTCATAAAATATCAGTATTCATTTATTCCCAAAAAAACCAAAACGACATGATCTTTTAAAATGTTTATGGCAACAACAACTAATAAAATTGACATAACTTTATTAAAAATATTTATAAATTTATTACTAGAAACCATTTTATTAAATGTCTCTCCAATTATACTGTAAAAGAGTGGAGAAGAAAATGCAATTGATGATAATATCAGTGAAATAAGTAAAATTTTAGTACCAGTTATATTATTTGCAGGAAAATGTATAGTAGCAATTGGAAGGCATGACAACATTCCCTTAGGGTTAAAAAGTTGCATTAAAAATCCATCTTTAAAAGCCAACTTTTTAAAATTCTGGTCAGTTTTTATATCTACTTCAGAAGTAAATATTTTACGGGCAAGATAAAACATGTAAAAACTTCCAACCAAACTAATATAGAATAGATATTCTTTTTTTATAAATTTTTCACCTGTAAACCCGAAAAAAGTGAATAAAGTAATCATGGCAACACTTATTCCACTAAAAAAACTGATAGAATCAGCAGTTTTATTGTTCATCCCCTGATTTAATCCCAGAATATTAACAGGACCAGGACTAAACGCAACAGCAATAGCATATAGAAACATTTCTAACATAACATTCACTCTCCTTTTCAGAACTTATTAACAAATAAGAGACACTATTCTCTCTTATAAAAGTCAATCTAATAAATGGTAACTAAAACTGTGCTTCATGTTTCGGATGAAGTTATAGTGAATAAAGTATATCTTATTTTATATATCCATAATGTATTAAAAAATACAAGTAAATAATTTTTATACAAAATTATAAAAAAAATAAATTTAAATAATAAATCAGGGATTTTGTTATTGGGAGGGCATATGGAGAAATGTAGAGGGGTAAGCGGATTCACCCATCACTATTGGATTGAATATTTTCTGATTATACATGAAATGACGAATTAGATGTAGAATTTAGCAGTGAATGCAGTGGAAATTCAAAAGAAAGTGGATTTGTAGTTTGTTGTGATTGTGCAGCAAAATTTCAAACTAAAAAAGACTTTTAGATCAAAAGATTAATCCAAAAGCCTCTATTAGAATATCAAACAGGATATCTTGCAGTAAATGTTCCCACTTAAGAAGTTGTTCAACGGCTATAATATTTAGTCTATTAATCATAATTCACCTCCTTGTTATATATTTGTTACAAACACATCTTAAAACAAAGGTGTTTAAATAAAATATAAAGATGGTAAGAAAAATGTAAAATAA
>NZ_JBFHGC010000215.1:0-4514 GCF_041583315.1 Ilyobacter sp.
CAGTACCTGGCAGCCGTCTCCCCAAGGTGGCTGTCACCCCAAAACTTATATCCAGCATATATAATAGTCAAAACAGATAGTAAGTCATTCCATAGTGAGTATTTTTTTTATTAATAAAGAGAAATTATAATAACTTAAGTTGAATCTCGGATTAAGTTACTCCTTTGAAAATTTCAAAAATAACCAGCACTTGAGATATTTGATTCTATAAATATATATGCAAATACAAGCTTTAAAATAATTAACTCCGAAAAAGGTAAAACAGGATAAATCCTGTGGCACAAAACTATAGGGTCTAATTCTTTCTAGATATGACAGCCAGTTTCCGAGATTTTTAGGAGGGAACAATATGCTTAAGACTATACTCCGTAGACTTGATCAAAATGATCGTCTAGGAGAAAAAAGAAAATCAGAAGAAGAAAAAAAATTGCTAAAAATCTGCAATAAAGCTATTTATTCTAATCCAAAGAACCCAGTTGCTTATTTTAACAGGGGAAATCTGAACTTCAAGTTTGGAGACTATATGAATGCATTAAAAGACTATAGCAGAGCCATAAGACTTAATCCTGAATATTTACACGCTTATCACTGCAGAGCAATAGTAAAAGAGAAATTAAGCTATTATAACGGAGCTATTTCTGACTATAACCTTATTTTAAAAATAGATTCATCAGATGGATTGGCACATAAAAATAAAAACATTATTTTACAAAAATTTATAGGATAGGGCAAAAGGGTCGGCATTTTAGCCGCCTTTTTTATTATATTAGAAACACAGTTTAAGTGTAATTTTGTAATATCCCAAATTAATTGTAAATTTAATATGACCTCCCTAATTATTAGAAGTATAATCTATTGATTAGGGAGGTTTTCATATAAGTACAACACGCCACGTATCTTGATGTTCCCAGCGTATAGCCAAATTAGATAAGTTAAACTTTCAGGATACTATAGTTTCACTCTCTTATTTATCCATATTATCATTTTCTAAAGTTATAAAATTCATACACTTTTCTTCTTTATTAAAAAATGCAGCGATATTTTTGCCATTATTAATTCCTTCTTTATCGAAACGTTTACAAATACCCCTTAGTTCACATTTTTCTCCATTATTACATCTTATAAACATAATTCTTTTCTCAGCTCCTTTAAATTATCTTTTTATATTAATAAAAAATATGTTAATATTCTAACACAATTTCCATTGAATCGCATCAAATTTATTTTGTGTACGATATTGTAATCGTTCTTGCTGGCTTGAACGATCCAAATAAAAATTATAAATTTGGTTAAAAAAAATTTATTTTCATAACTTTACTGTGTTTTAAAATTGATACCTGTTAATATATAAAAAATATCTAAATGCACTGGTTTTACTTATAAATTAGTTAAAATAGAATATTTAAAACCTTCTTTATTAAGGGTTATTTTTAATTTTTCATAAATTTTTTCGATATTTAAACAGGAATTTGTAAAAATGTCAGTAATCATAATTGAAATTTAATTTTTCATAAAAATCACTGAAATCAACTTTTTTTCAAAATCTATAAAAAATATTTAGAAGAACTTATGCTTACTTAATTTAAAAGAATTATTTATTCTTTTGGAGCGTTTTGGAATATCTAATGAAAAACACCGGTGACTAATAATCTAATCTTATAGACATTCAAGGGGAATTTCAGCGGCTTAAAAATTAATTTTTTTGATTATGCCTGGGGATATTTATTAAACAATCAAATATTAAAGAAAGGGATGACTTTTATGAGTGCAAATTTGATGTATATCTTAAGACAGGATGGTTCAATATGTGGTGGTTTTCCTGTTAAATCAAATGTTAATAATATTCAAGATGTGACCTTTGATCAGGATTGGAAAGAATTACTAGCAAAACGCGAGCATAGGATAATCGACTCGATTCGATTATCTGATAAGATCTATCCGGCTAACCATATGGACAACATAACGTGGCGTATGGAACTATTCCCTCTTGAAGGCAAAGAGCAAGACTCACCTGCCTTTAGCTGTATTATTAAGAGCATCGATATGCAAACGGTTGATGCCAATCTGAATAATATTAACAGTCTCCGGACAATTATTGATGCTATGCCATTTGGCGTGGCAGTTATCCGCCGAGACAAACACGTACATATTATGAATCAGGCTGCATTAAATCTCGCTGGTTATTCAAGCATGGAAGAGTTTGCTACTTTGAAAAGACCTTGTCAGGATACTTTTTGTCCAGCACCAAAAAATGAATGTCCGGTTTGGGATAAAGGGCAACGATTTGATAAGACTGAACGTGGCTTCCTGATGCGCGACGGAACAAGCTTACAGGTTCTAAAAAGTGCGGTACCCATTAATATTGAAGGGGAAACAATGATGCTTGAAGGCATTATTGATCTACGAAAACAGAAAGATTTAGAACTTTTGGCATATAGCGATCCACTTACTGGTATCCTTAATCGTAAAGGAATGCGCGACAAATTTAAACATATCCAGGATCAGACTGCAGCAGGAAAGCAAAACTATACTGTAATGATGTTTGATCTTGATGATTTTAAGAGGATTAATGATAACTATGGCCATTTTGCTGGAGATAACGTGCTACGTTTCTTTGTTCAGTGTGTGAAAACCGAGCTACAGATCGAGGACATCTTTTGTCGCTGGGGCGGCGATGAATTCCTGGTAATAACTGCGATGAATATCCAAGATTGTTTACCAATAGTACAACGAATTATTGAGAACGCAAAAGTTGCTCCATATAAGAATGAAGCATGGGGGGATATATCACTGCGTTTTAGTGTTGGAATTGCAGACATCGAACGAAGTATGACACTGGACCAGACCGTACATAAGGCCGATGTTTATATGTATAATGCGAAGCGCAGTCATATCGGAATATACTATGAAAAACAGTGCAAGGATGATGTGAATTGATATTTATATTATATGGATCTTTCCCAAATTACATGTAAATTTTATATTGCTTTCACAGTCATCAGAAATACTTATTAATAAGGTTTTTATACATTTCAACCAAGTTATTATTGCCATTTCTACACTTGGTATTTTTTATACAATTCAAGAGTATATAAAACAGACAGGACTCAATGTCCTGTCTGTTTTATATATATCTTTCATATTTTATTCTGATGATAGTCTATTTTCTATCATTGGCACATTCAGAAGCCTTTCCTGTAAGTATCTCCAATCCATGATAAAGAGTACTTATTATATATTCAAGAGACTCTTTTACAGCTTTCGGACTTCCCGGAAGATTCACTATGAGCGTATCCTTTCTTATTCCTGCCACTGCTCTTGAAAGCATGGCTCTCTTGGTTATCAGCATCGAGTAGCTCCTTATGGCTTCTGGTATCCCAGGAACAGCCTTTTCTATCACTTCAAGAGTAGCTTCAGGAGTAATATCCCTTTTAGAGAAACCTGTCCCTCCTGTAGTAAGAATGAGATCAGCCTCTCCTGCATCACATATTTCTGCAAGAGTATGCTTCAGAAGATGATAGTCGTCAGGAATCAAAATATTTTTCACAATTTCATAACTGTTTTTTTTCAGAATATCTATTATGACCTGACTGCTTTTATCTTCACGCTCTCCCCTATACCCCTTATCACTCAGACATATCACTACGGCTTTAAACACAGATAATCCCTCCCCTTGAGAATACTTTTCTATTTAAAATTAGATAAAATAATCATTAAAAACACCTAGACTATACTAATCATATTATATTATTCTCTAAAAATCAAGAAATCCAGGGTTTTCTACTGGAGATTCTGGATTTTAAATAAGATATTGAATTTATACGAACTCTGTTACTTTTCCTTGATGAAAAGTAACCAAAAATCAAGCCTTGTCTTGTCCAAGCTAAAATATAATAAATTTTACTAAAAATACAAAACTCGCTGCGCTCAGACATTGTATTTTCTTAACGCAAAATTTATTATATTTCTTCACGCTCGTCCTGCGAATAGGCACTTTAAGACATTTAGAAGACTTTAAAGATTCTGAGGATTTTAAAAAGCATTTAAATATTCTAATCTTTAAGTGGCATTGACAAAATCAGCGTTAAGAATGGCCGCAGTGAAATTCTTAGAAAAAATCGACTGTTTGAACGAAGTGAGTAGCCAAAAAAATAACGAGTCATACGAGTATATTTTCTGGTTCTCAGAAACTTTTTTTCTGAGTTTCATTAATCTCTTGGATTTTCAAGGTTATTTAGCTGATTTTTCAAAGCCTTGACCTGTTGGTTATGCCCTGACCGAAGGGAAGAAATGCCCTTGGGGTGCTTTTCATCAAGGAAAAGTAACAGACTTCTGTGCAAATTCAATAATTAAATTATAAATTTAGGGTTTATTATCTGGGGAGAAGAGGATATAATTTAGATTAGAGGTGATAGTATGTACGAAGAACTTAAAAAGATAATCAAAGAAAGTAATAACATAGTTTTTTTTGGAGGCGCCGGGGTTTCCACAGAGAGCAATATTCCGGATTTCAG
>NZ_JBFHGC010000216.1:0-4510 GCF_041583315.1 Ilyobacter sp.
AGGTAAGGTAGCTGTACAGTCACAATCTTACGGTCCTGAGGCTAGAGGTGGAGCAAGTAAGTCTGAGGTAATCATAAGCGATACTGAGATTCTGTATCCTAAGGTAAATCAATCAGACATATTTCTTTCACTTACTCAGAAATCATTTGATACATACGGAAACGGAAATAAAGAGAACTGCAGTATTGTAATAGATTCAAGCGTTGAAGTTCCAGAAGGTTTAAATGTCATTAAACTACCTATATTGGAAACTGCAAAAGAAAAAGTAGGAAACGCAATAGTTGCAAATATAGTGTCTCTCGGAGCCATACAGGCTGCTACAAACATAGTAGACAGAGATATACTAGAAGCGACTATACTAGGAAGAGTTCCTGCTCATGTAAAAGAACTAAACAAAAGAGCATTTCAGGCTGGTATCGATTTAGTTAACTTATAAAACTTATAATATTAATTTTTAATCTCAAAAAAAAGGACTTTTAAAGTCCTTTTTTTATATATCATAATTCTTCTGCCACTGGTATACTAAGACACACTGTAGTACCTTTATCTTTTTCGCTAAATACCTTAAGACCGTGACTTTCTCCGAAAATACCTTTTAATCTCATATCTACATTTTTAAATCCTACCGATTCTCCATGATTTAAATCCCCGTAAAATAAGCTGTCTAATTTATTTTTCCCAATTCCGACTCCATCATCGGAAACTTCAAGATTAATAGTGCCGGCATTTCTATATCCAGATATCTTGATTGTCCCTCCGTTTTTTTTAGGAAGAATCCCATGTTTGATTGCATTTTCTACAATAGGCTGTAAGGTCAAAGGCGGTAGAAAGCAGTTCAAACTTTCAGGAACATCATAAATTATTTTAAGTTTATCTTCAAATCTAGCCATTTCTATGAATACATATGATTTTACATGATTGATTTCCGTTTGCAGGTCCACCATATCCTTACCTATATTGAGAGATTTTCTATAAAAATCACTCAGATGTATTATCAAATTTCTGGATTTTTCCACATCAATTCTGCAAAGAGAACTTATCACCGTCAGAGAGTTAAACAAAAAATGTGGATTTATCTGTGCTTGTAGAATTTTTAACTGTGATTTTTCCAATAATTTTGAATTGTTTTCAAGTTTAGTCAGAGTCAGCTGAGTAGAAAATAATTTGGCCAGCCCATTCCCTATCTCTAAGTCCACAGAAGTTATAGAATTCCGCATCTTTTTATATAATTCAAGAGTTCCTATTACCTTTCCATTCTCCTTTAAAGGCAGGATCATCAGAGAATAAAGTTCGTTTTTTACATCATTTGAATCTGTATATTTATCGATAATAAGAGGTTCCCCACTTACAATTACCTGGCTCGTATTGACAACACTTCCCTTAATCTCATTTTCCAGATCCACACCAGTCTGAGCTATCAGTAGTCCGGACTCTATTATCCTGACGATATCAAATTCAGTCATTTCATGTATAATTTCGCATACTTTTTTGATGTTATCAGAACAAAAACCATTTTTTAAAAAAGGTAAAGCTTTATCAACAGTTTTAAGAGTAATATTTGCCTGATATGCTGCCATTTTTTCCTGATCCTTAAATATATTTTCGATTATCATGAATAACAGTGCAAGACCAACTGAGTTGATAATAACCATAGGCAACCACACATGACTGACAAATTCCAAAGCTTTTTCAAAGGGCTTAGCAATTATCAGTACTGAAACTTTTCTCATGAGTTCCGCTATTGTACCGGTCAATGCAGCATACATCCATTTATTGCTTTTATTACGTATAAAGAGTCCCATCACCCCAGCCATAAGACCTTCAAAAACAGTAGATATGGCACAGGCTAAGCCTGTAAGTTCACCACTATCTATGAGTCCTCTGTGTATCCCGGCAATCAATCCAGACAAAAGACCTACGAATGGCCCTCCTATGAGCCCTCCTGTAGCCACCCCTATAATCCTTGTATTTATAAGTCCTCCATAATATTCAAAACTAAAATACGTCCCTATTATCCCGAAGATTCCAAAAACAACTGACAATAGTACTTTATCCGATATAATGATATTTTTTTTGCGACCAAACTTCTAAAGGGTTTCATCCTGGAAAGTATGAAGGCAAATATAAACAAACCTCCTAATTTATTTCCAAGTAAAGTTATTAAATCAAACTTCATTCAATCTCCTCTCTATACTTAAGATAAATTTAAATTAATCTGTTATTACTCCATACTTAATTATATCACATTATTTTTACACAGTAATTTTTTCTATTTTAAACACCGGTTATAATTTCTGAATATTGGTTCTGATAGACTATAAAAAATTATTTTGATTTCATAAAACAAAACCCTTCCCAATTAAACTTTCAGTAATTAGGAAGGGCTTATTCAATTTAAATAATTTTTTATAACCTATATTACTTTACTTATCTTTACTTTTGATAACTTTTCCCTAAAATCATATATATCAGATGATTTGTAACCTCTATACTGTCTCCGGAACAATAATTCTTCCTGTACTCCTCTTCCAGCCTGTTAAATTTATCCCTGGTAAAAGGTTTGCTTTGTGACAATGCACTGTTAGCCCCTATACCCTTTATCATTTTCAAAAAATCCATCACACAGTCATAGTCTTCTTTCACTCTCTCCTCTTCAGTAGCCAGTATTTCGTACTTATCCTGTATGATCTCTTTCAGCTCTTTTAGAGATATAAAATTTTGTGAGTATTCCAGACTCGGGTCGATGGCTTTCAAACTCTCTCTCAGTTCACAGTAGGTATCTTTACCGAATGTTGAAAATAAAATGAAGCCTCCGAAATTAAGTATCGAGTATAGATGATTAAACAGCCCTTCCTGATTATGTATCCATTGAAACGAGGCGTTGGAAAAGATAAAATCATACTTCTTTTCAGGTTTATAATTTTCTATATCTTCCACTATGTAGTTCAGATTTTCTTTAGTTCCTATTTTTTCTTTCATATTCTTTATCATATCTGAGGATATATCCAAGAAATCTATTTTTGAGTTGGGAAATTTTTTCAATATCTTTTCTGAAAATATACCCGTCCCGCACCCTATTTCAAGCACATTAAAAACTTTTTCTGAACCTTCAATAAATATGTCCAATTTTTCAGCCATATGTCTTTGAATCAAGGCGTATTCATCATATGTACTAGCACCTTTGGAAAAATTCCGATTCACTTTTTTCTTATCAATCATAGATATTCCCCTTTTCTGTTATGACCACATTTTTTTTACATTTTCCATGAATACAAAATCTTCTTCAGAAGTTCTTCCCTTTACTGTGAGATATCCTCCTACGAGCATTCCGTTTGCACCACTCATAAAAGCCATTCCCATAAAGTCCTTCAGGATTCCCTCTCTTCCTGCTCCTATTTTTATAACTCTGTCTTTAAGTATTATTCTGTAAATTGCTATGGTTTTTAATATCTCATCCATAGAAAGATGCTCTCTGTCCCCCATAGGTGTCCCTTCTATAGGATTCAAAATATTTACCGGTATCCCGTCCACTTTGAGTTCCTTTAGGGTAAAGGCCATGTCTATCCTGTCTTCCCAGGTTTCTCCCATTCCTATTATCCCGCCGCTGCATACTTCCATTCCTATATTTTTGGCTGCTTTGATAGTCGCTATTCTGTCGTCTATCTTGTGAGTTGTTGCCACTATTTTATTATAGGAATTTATAGAGGTCTGCATATTGCTGTGAAATCTGGTTACCCCGGCTTCCTTCAGTTCACTGAGTTCTTCTTCATCAAGAAGACCTATAGAGCAGCATATATTTGTATTTATATTTTCTTTTTTAGCATCCCTTACAAACTCTTTTATACTATCATATTCTTCAGTTCCTTTTTTTATACTTCTTCCGCTTGTGACTACACCAAACTTAGTGCTCCCAAGCTTCTCTGCTCTTTTATATTCAGACATAAGAATGTCTTTTTCTTTCAAGTCATAGGTGGTCAGGTTTGTTTTATAGTGAGCTGACTGGGCACAAAATTTACAGTCTTCTTCACACTCACCGGATTTAGCATTGGATATGGTACATGTATGGATTACATTCCCACAATATTTTTCTCTTATCTCATTTGCCACAGAAAAAAGCTCAGTTAACTCGGATCCTTTTACTTTAAAAAGCTCTAAGGCTTCTTCTTTTGTTATTTCTTCATTAATAAATCTTTTTAAATTCATAGTTTTTCGACGACTCCTTCATAGTTTAAAAAAATCCCCTCAAAAGAGCCCTTAAAGCTACATTTGAGGGGATCTGTAAATTTATCCAAATAGTGAAAGAAGTACCCCTGCAGATACTGCAGATCCTATAACTCCTGCAACGTTTGGTCCCATTGCATGCATTAAAAGGAAGTTTGACGGGTCAGCTTTCTGTCCTACTACCTGTGATACCCTTGCTGCCATTGGTACCGCAGATACTCCTGCAGATCCGATCAGTGGATTGATTGGAACTTTTAGGAATTTGTTCATAACCTTAGCAAGAACTACT
>NZ_JBFHGC010000217.1:0-4506 GCF_041583315.1 Ilyobacter sp.
CCTTACCATCTATTACAACGGCAGGAGTAGTCATAACACCATAACCCATTATGTCTTTGAAATCCTCTACTTTTTCTACCGAGGCTTCTACAGAAGCAGCAGCTACAGCCTCTTTCACATTGTTTGTAAGATCCTTGCATTTTTTACACCCTGTTCCCAAAATTTTAATATCCATAATTCCCTCCTTATATTATTATATTGAAAAGATATCCTACTCCTATAATACTTATCCCTGTTATCGCTGTGAAGATACCGATAAGCTTGGGTTTTACAACTTTTCTCAGCAGTATCATCTCTGGAAGAGAGAGTGCTGTGGTAGCCATCATAAAAGCCATAGCAGTCCCCATACCTACCCCTTTATTTATAAGGGCTTCTGCTATTGGTATAGTTCCCATTGCATTAGAATAAAGTGGTATGGCTATTATCGTAGAAACAATTACTGAAAGAGGATTATCAGGACCTGCATATTTTGATAAAATCTCCTCTGGAGCCCATCCGTGAATTAAGGCCCCTATACCTATTCCCACAAGAAGATATTTCCATATCTTTGTAACTATCTCTTTTACATTCTCCTTGGCAAAGCTTATTCTTTCTTTATGGTTCAGCTCAACTATTTCCTGGCTTCCCATTTTCATCTGATACACATACTCTTCTACATATTTTTCCAATTTTAAGATATGTATGAGGTATCCACCTAAAACTCCTATTACCACTCCAGAAACCACATATAAAAGAGCCACCTTAAACCCAAAAGTTCCCAAGAGAATAACAAGGGCTGCTTCATTTACAATGGGAGAAGTTATGAGGAATGAAAAAGTAACCCCTAGTGGAATCCCTCCCTCTACAAAACCTATGAAAAGCGGCACACTGGAGCAAGAACAAAAGGGAGTCACTATTCCAAACAGGCTAGCGGCAATGTGTGCTTTGAGCCCGCCTATTTTTTCCAGGGCAAGTTTGGTTTTTTCCACAGAAAAATAACTTCTTATATAAGAGATCCCAAATATCATTATAGACAACAGTATTAATATCTTGATACTGTCAAAGATAAAGAAATGTACACTTCCGCCTAGATGAGTATCCATGGATATTTTAAAAATATTTTCCACAAGCATTCTCACCAGAGCATCTAGCCAGCCAAAATTAAATATATAACCTAACATCTTAAACCATCTCCTGTTTAAATTTTTTTATCCCTATTTCATCCCTTCTGCTATATCAAGGATGTCTTTTTTTACAAAACTCTCCACTAACTTTATTACCTCTACAATCTCATCTCTTTTTATTTTATAGTGCACATTGAGTCCCTTTTTTTCTGAGGAAAGAATCCCTGAATTTTTTAGTATCTTCAGATGCTGAGAAAGATTGGACTGGGAAAAATCTACGTCTTCCTGAAGCTGACATACGCATCTTTCCCCCTCTAAAAGTTTTTTCACTATTGCAAACCTCACAGGGTGACCGAGGGCTTTAAATACTTTTATCTGAAAATCTTCAATTATCATATTTCAACTCCTTTATAACTATATAATTATTTTCTAATATAATTATACTTTTTTCTTCAATTTTGTCAATATTTTTTTTAGATTTTGAGAATTTTTACGATTGAATCGGAAATTTAAAAGGGTCCCGGAATACGGGGCCCTTTTCTATAAAATACATTATTTAATGTTCTCTTAGTGAATCTCAATATCCACTACATCCTCTTTTTTAGCAGTTTCTGATTTAGGGAGGTGGATTGTCAAAACTCCGTCTTGATGTTTGCTGTATATTTTTTCATAATCTACATCAGGGGGCATGTTAAAACTACGACTGAAGGACTGACTCTGGAACTCTTTTCTGTGATAGTTTTTATCCTTGTATTCATCTGAGGTTTTCTGCTCATATGAGATTGTGAGCATCTCCTTGTCCCTTGTCACCTTGATGTTTTCCTTTTCTATTCCGGGAACTGAAACCTCTATCTGATACTTCTCATTATCTTCAGAAACATTTACAGGAGGTGTGGCTCTTCTTCGGAACACCTTATCATTAAAAACATCGTCCTCAAAAAAATCTTTGAAAACACTGGGGTTAAAAAAATCATACTTTTTAATTAAATTTCCCATGATCATCGCCTCTTCATAATTAAAAAATCAATAAAAACAGACCTTTAAATATTACTTATTTCACCTCTGCCAATAAAATGAATCCTACAATAGTATTCTTAATAATCATAAATATCCTCCATATTTTATGAAAAAATTATAGGAGAACCTGCTGTTTTTAAACTTTATTAAAAAAAAAATTGACCAAAACATATTAGGGATGTATAATTTGTATGAAAAGTATGAATTATATGAAAAGGAGGAGTGTATGCTGGAATTCAAAGACGGAAAATGTATCTGTGGAACTGTAACTGTGGGAGAAAGAGGGCAGATAGTCATCCCTAAGAAAGCCAGAGATTATTTTGATATACAGCCTGGAGACCAGTTAGTGGTTTTAGGAGACAAAAACAAGGGAGTGACTATTTTTAAAGCAGGAGACTTGAAAGAGTTTGCAAATTTTATCTTAAACAATGCCAATGATGAATAATCTGACATAAGGGGGTTCAAAATAATGAAAGTATTAATAGTAGGGGGAGTAGCCGGTGGTGCATCTGCTGCTGCCAGACTGAGAAGAATAAATGAAGATGCAGAGATCATAATGTTTGAAAGAGGGGAATACATCTCCTTTGCAAACTGCGGGCTTCCATATCATATAGGGGGAGTCATCAAAGAAAGAGAAAACCTCCTGGTTCAGACTATAGAGGGAATGAAAACAAGATTTAACATAGATGTAAAAATAAAAACTGAGGTAACAAAAATAGACAAAGAAAATAAAAAAGTCTATGCTAAAAACCTGAAAACAGGAGAAACTTTTGAGGAAAGCTATGACAGGCTTCTTCTTTCTCCAGGAGCAGCTCCTTTTATCCCCCCTATTCCAGGGGTAAACTCACCGAATATTTTTTCACTGAGAAATATGAGTGATATGGACAGCATCATCAGTCACATAGAAAAAAACAGTGTCAAAAGAGCCGTAGTGGTAGGTGCCGGATTCATCGGTATAGAGGTGGCTGAAAATCTTCTTGAGAGAGATATAGAGGTCTCCATCCTGGAAAAGGCAGATCAGGTACTGACCATGGTCGATACGGAGATCGCAGCCCAGGTACACCAGAATATAAAGGACAAGGATGTAGAACTATACCTAAAAGACGGGGTTACCCAGTTTGAAGATAAAGAGGGAAAGACAGTGGTGAAGCTGGAAAGCGGAAAAGAGATCAAGGCAGATCTTGTGATCATGGCTATAGGGGTAAAACCTGAAAATGATCTGGCAAAAGATGCCGGACTAGATGTAGGATCAAAGGGCGGTATAAGTGTAAACGAGTACCTTCAGACCTCTGATGAAAATATCTATGCTGTGGGAGATGCTATAGAGGTGAAGCACTACCTCAGCGGTGAGGAGTCTATAATCCCCCTTGCATGGCCTGCAAACAGACAGGGGCGTATAGTGGCTGACAATATGCTGGGAACCAATCAAAAGACATATAACGGATCATTAGGGACTTCTATAATTAAAGCTTTTGATACTACGGTAGCAGCTACAGGCCTGAACGAGAGATATCTCAAAAATGCAGGTAGGGAATATTTGGTAGCCACAGTGAACAGGAACAGTCATGCCAGCTATTATCCAGGTGGTGTACCTATTACTTTAAAACTTCTTTTTACAAAAGAGGGAGATATCTTGGGAGCACAGGGCCTAGGATGTAAAGGGGTAGATAAGAGAATAGATGTCATCGCCACAGCAATAAAGGGTAAGATGAAAATATGGGACCTTCAGGATCTCGAGCTCGCCTATGCTCCTCCATACAACTCTGCAAAAGACCCGGTAAATATTCTGGGATATGTGGCTGAAAATATGATCAACGGCGAAGTGGAAACAATCAGATACTTTGAAATAGAAGACTATCTCAAGAATAACAATGCAGAACTGCTTGATATAAGGACAAAGGATGAAAATGACCTGGGTTCTATCCCTGGATCTGTCCACGTTGATCTTGCAGAACTCCGTGACAGCTTATCTAAGCTCGATAAGGATAAAGAGTATATTGTTTACTGCCAGGTAGGTCTGAGAGGCTACATAGCTTACAGGATGCTTGCACAGCACGGATTCAAGGCAAAGAATCTTGACGGAGGATATAAACTCTGGCAGTATACCACTCTTGATCAGAGCAACAGGGATATCTTCGGTGATATAGATGAATTTAAACACAAGGAAGCTTCATGCTGCGGAACAGTCTCAGAACTTATAGATGAGGAGAGAGAGATGAATAAAGTTATAGAGGTTGATGCCTGCGGACTTCAGTGCCCGGGACCGATTTTAAAAACAAAAAAAACTATGGAAACTATAAAAGACGGAGAAGTTCTGTCAATAAAATCAACAGATTCCGGATTTAAGAAAGATATTGCCACCTGGGCAGAAAAAACAGGAAATAAG
>NZ_JBFHGC010000218.1:0-4489 GCF_041583315.1 Ilyobacter sp.
CAATATAAAAAAAAGATTTTTTTAACTTGTAATAATTCCAAATTTTGTGTATTATATTCAACGTACTCTTTTTACAAAAAAATAAATTTTTTTTAATGTTTTCAATTTTTTAAATTTATGTATATATGCAGTGAATGAAATAGTTTTGAATAAGGCTCACTAAATTTGGTTGTAGCAAAATGAGTTTTATCAGTAACTACAAAAAATAGTAATCAGGGAGGAAATTTATGTCACACGATGTATCACAAGGAAATCCAGCAGTTGTTGGGTTGGCAGGGTTTGGTCTTACGACTATGCTTCTTCAGTTTCACAATGTAGGATGGATGGGGTTAGGACCGGTAGTAGCATGCGGACTTGTCTTCGGAGGACTGGCTCAGATGATCGCCGGTTTCCAAGAGTTCAAATGCGGTAACAACTTTGGTTACAGCGCTTTTGTTTCTTACGGTAGTTTTTGGATATCTCTAGGAATCATGTTCCTTTTAAACCACTTTAATATCTATAAAGCCAGCCACCACGATGTAGGATGGTTCCTCATAGCTTGGACTTTATATACTTTCGTTATGACTATTCCTGCAATGAAAATCAGTGGTGCAATGGGATTAACTTTTATCCTTCTTCTGATAGGATTCATACTTCTTGATCTTGCACACTTTGGATATCCGGCACTGACTAAAGTTGCTGGTTATGAACTAATGGTTTGTGCACTTTCTGCTTGGTACATGATGGCCGGTGCCATCTATGCTCAGGTTTTCGGAAGACCAGTTCTACCTATGGGTAAACCATTCATCGCTTAATAGTAATTTAATAATCTTTTATTAAAAAGGTCAGCCCACTTGGGCTGACCTTTTTAAGTTTTATAAACATCAGTTATAACAAAGATAATTTTTGATTTTTCACATCGGTTATAAACATATATCCCGGTGCATGGGTTATCATTATTTCAGGCTTCACATTCATAGCTACTGCCTGAGGTGTAACTCCACAAGCCCAAAACACAGGAACTTCACCATCTTTTATTTCCACAGAATCCCCGAAGTCAGGATTATTTATATCCCCTATACCTATTTCCAGCGGATCCCCCATATGTATAGGGGCTCCGTGAACACCTGGGTATCTAGAAGTTATCTGCACCGCCCTCACTACATCAGCATAAGGCAGAGGCCTCATACTGACAACAGTAGGTCCTTCAAATATACCAGCCTTTTCACACTGTATATCAGTTATATACATGGGCACATTCTTCCCCTCTGAAATATGCCTCACTTCTATCCCTTCATCCAGCATGGCGGACTCAAAGGTAAAACTGCAACCTATAAGAAAAGACACGAAGTCATCTCTCCAGAATGATTTTATATCATCAAATTCTCCGTGTAATTCTCCATTTTTATATACCCTGTATTTTGGAATATCCGTTGACACATCTGAACCTGGAGCCATTTTCATAAACTCCCTGCTTCCCATATCTGATACCTCAAGTATAGGGCATTGTTTTGGATTCCTTTGGGCAAATAGTAGGAAATCATAGGCATGTTCCTTGGGCAGGATCACAAGATTCCCCTGGACATATCCGTGACACATCCCTGCTGTGTTGCTTTTTATTTTTCCTTCTCTGATCATCTGCCGAGCTTGTGAAGGATTTAAATTCCTGAAGTTTTCCATGCTACCATCTCCAAATTTAACTTTTTTTAAACCGGGTGCCGCATTTTTCTACCCACTCTGTAACTCATCAAATATTTATATTACATAACTCCTAGTACTTTCAGGATTCCCCTAACTCCAAGTCCGCAAGCCACTAAAACCACTATAACACCTAGAACATTAGTAATGGGAGTATTGATATACTTTCCAAGCCTCTTTTTATTGTTCATGGCATACAGGAGAAATATCGCTATAATAGGAAGAAGTATTCCATTTGCCGCCTGGGCAAATATAATGGCTGAAAGAGGTTTTAAACCTATTGCAGAAAATATAACCCCTATAAGAATAACTGTTGTCCATACAGCTTCAAATTTCTTGTCTTTAAAATCAGCTTTCCAACCCAAAGCCCCTGAAGTGGCATAAGCTGCTGCCAAAGGTGCAGTTATTGTAGAAGAAAGTCCTGCAGCGAAAAGTCCGAATGCAAAGAAATATTTTGCCCAAGAACCTAGAAGGGGCTCTACTGATTTTGCCATATCTCCTGCATTGTTTATGGCAATATTAGTACCAAAGAATGCTGCAGATGCAGTTATTATTACTGCTATAGATATTAAGCCTCCCAGAATAATAGAAAGGAAAATATCAGATCTTGACTCTTTTAATCCGCTGGCATCTTTCCATCTTTCCTGAACTGCAGAAGAATGGAGAAACAGATTATAAGGAACTACAGTAGTTCCCACTAATGCCATTATCAAGAATACCGATCCCTTGGGAACGCTAGGTACAAACATACCCTTCATTATTTCGCTCCAGTCAGGGGATACTACTATTGCTGTGGTAATAAATGTAGCACTCATAAGTACAACTAAACCAATAAGAAACTTCTCTACAAACTTATAATTTCCGGTTTTTAAGAGAACATAACCACCTATACCCATGAGGGGACCCCAAACATTCATAGATATACCGCTGATGGCCTCTAGTCCTAATGCCCCTCCCAGTATATTACCTGTTTCATATGCTGCACAACCTATTCCTATTGCCGAAACAACCAAGAATATACTCCCGTATTTTGCAATGGGATTGGTAAATTGCTCTCTCAAAGCAGTTCCTAATCCTTTTCTGGTTACGATACCGAGTCTTGCAGACATCTCCTGTAAAACTACTGTGGCAAAAATAGAAAATACCATAGCCCAGATGAGCGAGTACCCAAATTTTGCACCTGCAAGTGATGCTGTGGTAATTGTCCCCGGACCTATAAATGCCGCTGTAACAATTGCTGCCGGACCCATAGTTTTCAATTTTTGCAGAAACCCCTTTTTTTCTGACTGTGTAGTTACCGTTTCCATAATAATTCCCCCCTTAGCTTTATAAATGTTTTATATATTAAACCGATGGTTTATACAAAATGTGATATTTAAAGTTCCTTTCCTCAAACTTTAAAAAAATAAAATTGAGCAGGTCGGAACTTTGGTTGTTCTTATTTGTGGATATAATAAAAAGTCGCTATACTTTCATGATAACCGTGCTGAAAGTAAAACGACTTTGAGCCTTTCCAGTTTAAGAATAAAGGGTTGCTTTATTCTTGCCAGTAAGATGTCATTTACTCTGTTAATATATTTCTTGTTTTGTATATTCGAAGTATATGCTATTTTGCTTTTCCTGTCAAATTTTTTTTTACTGACTTTTCTGCAAAATAGTTATTCAGATATAAAATTATATTGTAAAACTGCATATTAATATTGTGATCAAAGGTTGTTTTTGACATTCTTTATTTGATATGATATCTTATATTTTAGAAGTTTAAAAACAACAGATCTTTTTATTATAAAAATCACAGGAGTTGATGAATAAATTATGGCTGACAATGATAATAGCATCAATCAAAGTTTAGATAAGGCTTTGAGCCTTTTGGAGTATTTCGATGCTGAAAATCCCGTAAGAGGTCTCAGTGAAATCTCACGTCTTTCCTCTATACCAAAGGCTACTGTCTACAGGCTGTTAAATACCTTTGAAAAAAACGGATATCTCATGAAAATGAATACAGATGGAAAACATGGACAATACAAACTGGGGATGAAGTTTCTAGAGCTTGGAACCATTGTTTCAGAATCTATAGAACTGAAAGAGATAGCTCTCCCCTATATGAAAGCTCTGAGAGATGATATAAATGAAGACGTACAGCTGGTCATAAGGGACAAAACCCATGCAATCTACGTAGAGAAGCTCATGAGCAAGCACCCTGTAAGGCTCTATACCAAAATAGGTAGAACTGCATCTCTAAATGCCGGGGCATGTCCCAGGGCTATACTTTCTTTCCTGAAGGATGAGGAGATAGAGTATATTATTAAAAACAGCGAATTTGTAAAATATACTGAAAACACAATAATGGACAGGGAAAAACTTTTGGAATCCATAGCCGAGAGCAGAAAAAACGGCTATACCATAAGTCACAGTGAGATGGAGATGCAGACCATAGGTATAGGGGCCCCCATCTTTGACTATACAAAAAATGTAATAGGGGCACTGAGTACTGCCGGTCCTGACCAGAGGTTTACTGAGGAGAAATTTCCTGAAATAATCCGAAAGGTTAAAGAAACTGCAATGAATATTTCCAGAGAACTTGGATATAAAGGATAATGAAGGGATGATCCCTTCATTTTTTTTATTCTCAGGAAAAATTTTATGTCTTCAGCTCATGAAAAACAATTCATTTGATCTGAATTGTTGAATTAAATTCAAAAAATTATGAATGAACTTTGTAGACAACTTAATTTTTTTATGGTATCATTCAGAAAATAAATACTGGACCACCGGTTCGATAATTAAAATGAATGATTTTTTATATAGGGGG
>NZ_JBFHGC010000219.1:0-4471 GCF_041583315.1 Ilyobacter sp.
GATGTTGTCGCTGACTCCTACCTTACCAATATCATGAAGGAGTGCTGCATTTTCCAAGTCATGCATATCATAATCTTTTAGAAAATTTTTATCTATTTGTAGCTCTTTTAGTTTTTCTCCGATGACCTGCACGTATTTTGATGTCCTGATTATATGGTATCCTGTGTTGTAGTCTCGTAACTCTGCCTGATGTGCCAGTGCAAATATTGTCACCTCTTGAGTCTGCTTCAGTCGGTCTAAAGTTTCATTGTGTCTTTTATCTGCATATAAGAAAATATACATACGGAAAAAATAGAAAACTAATATATTGATTGCTACAATAATCCAGATGATCCTATTTGAATACTTCAGGTCATTTGTGAGAAGGTTATTTTTTTCATATACTTCCACAACTCCTACAACATTCCCTGCAAGAGAAACCGGTATGTAAAATTCAAAAATTCTTCCTGCCTTTAACTCTTCCAGATTTTCATTTTTTTTCTTAGGTTTTATATTGTAAGAAGGTAAACCAGAGACAGCTTTTTTATGCTCTGTATTATTTGGAAATACCTGTCCTATAATATTTTCATTGTCACTCCAGATAATCTCTCCTTTTTTGTTCCAGATTTTTATCCTGAAAACAGAGTCATTGAGATGGAAGAGTTCAAATGTTTTTTTATCAATACTGAGACCGGTTTTGTGATCTAAAAACAGGTTGGTAAGGACTTTACTGTCATCTACAATCTCCTGGATTAATTTGGGATAATAGGTAATGTGGGTCTGTATTATTTGTTTTTTCATATAGTTATTTATAAAAAATCCGATCGACAGGGTGAGGAGTATAGAGGCGATAACGGAATTAAGTGAGTACATCCAGAATATTTTATTTTTACTTTCCCTCATAAGTTGGGTATCTCCTTTTTTTCAGATGTTATACTATAATTAATTACCATAGGTATTGAAAAAAGTCAATATGATCGAAAAATGACACCACTTGTAGTATAGATACGAGAAGAAACAAAAATCTGCCCGTCACAGGCAGATTTTCTATTTTTTTTCTATTTTTTTCTTTTCCATGGAAGTATAGATGTGCTTATGATCTCCAAAAAGGGCCACTCCTCTTGCCAGCTCTCTGGCCATATTTAAAATCAGAAGGCTGAAAACATCTTTATTTTCATGAAATAACTCCATAAGTTTTTTCTTTGAAAGAACCAAAAGATCCATATCAGTAGCGGCTATAGCGGTAAACACATGCTTTTGTATTCCCAAAACGGCCGTTTCCGCCATACTGAAACCCGGCTCTATATCCAGAAACTTTTCTCCATTCAGAAAGAACTCTGCTCTTCCTTCCAGGACTATATAAATATCAGTGGGAGAATCTCCCTCTTTAAATATAACCTGCCCCTTTTCTATGTGAATTTCACTTAGGTTGTCCAAAAGATCCTGAAGATTATTTTTTTCAAATCCTCCAAAGAGAGTAATTTTACTTAACATACTCATTACTTTTTCTTTGTCCAGACAACATTCGCTCTTTATTTTCATCTGACTACCCCTTTAGTTAATTATTAATACTATAAAAAATTATACCCCTCTATTACTAAAAAGTAAATAATCAGCAGAGGTATTACAAAAACCCTCCTGGATTAATAGATCTAGTCTAGTAAGCAAGAGGGTTTTAAAATAAATTCAATATTACATCATGGTTATATCAATATGGGAAATCTATAAAATCCGTGGATTTTTATACTGCCTGATTTCCTTGTTCTTTTACTCTGAATCTATTATCACGAATATCGTAAATTTCAAAGTCTATTTTTCTGAGGAGGGCCTTGTCATGAGTTACCATTATAACAGCTCCAGGATACTCTAAAAGCATATTTGCTATTGTGTTTCTGGAATAGTCATCCATATAAGTAGAAGGCTCATCTATTATCAAAACATCAGTTTCTGACAGAATATGAGCGAAAATTTCCAGTCTCTTTTTCTCTCCGCCAGAAAGCATATATAATTTTTTGTCTCTGAACTCCGGGTCATGATTATATAGAGAATCAATGGCAGCCTCTATAAAGTCATCTGATAAACCTGTCTTGTCCTTTAGATAGTCCTTTATAAATATCTGCTCATTTTCTAAAACAGTCTCCTGCTCTATAAAGGATATTTTGGCTTTTTCATTTATCTGTACTTCTCCGCTGGTAGGTGCTTCCTGTCCTGCCAGTATTCTGAGAAGAGTAGATTTTCCAGAACCATTTTCTCCCACGATACAGATTTTACTGTCCTTCAGAACTTCCAGATTTGCTTCTTTATAAAGAAATTTGTCCGGGAACTCCTTTGATACTCCTGACAGGGTTACCATATTTTCACCGATATCTCTGTTTTGTGTAAAGAAATCTTCCGGAGCAGCAGTATATTCATACTTGTACTCAGGTGAAAATTCTATTTTCTGTTTTTCTAGTTTTTTAAGATCTCTTCTCATTCTTCGCAAGATTACAGCATGTGCATGTTTATTGTCCACCTTTTCCAAAAGTTTAACTTTTCTGTGGACACTTATTTCAGTTTCCTCTATAGTAAGCTCGGTTTTTAAGTTGTGTTTTTTCTCTTCTGAAAGCTTTATTTTTTTCTCTTTCAGAAAATTGCGATAGTCACACTCATAAGATGTAATTGTTTTGTTGTCGATATCAAATATTTTATTGGCAATCCCTCTTACAAAATCTACATTGTGAGAAATCACAATAAATGCCTTGAAGCTTTCTGATATATAGTTTGAAAGCCACGCAGTCTTTTTCTTATCGAAATATGAAAGTGGCTCATCTAAAATTATCAGATCAGAGTTGCTAAAGAGAGTAGTTGCCAGTCTGATATACTGTTTTTCTCCTCCGCTCAATTCTCTGAATTTTTTATCGAGCTTATCTCCTATTTCAAATACATCTATAAATTCAGACTTGATGTGGAGATAAGAGTATGCTCCCAGGCTCTCAAACCGATCTGAAATTTCAGAGTACTTTTCCATGATAGCTTCATTCTCTTCAGCATCATCAGAAAACTGTGTGGATATATACTCAAGTTCTTTCTGAGTTTCCATAACATCTTTAAAAGGGACATTCAGTAGATCATCCACTTTCATATCCATGTCTACTCTACCAAACTGATCAAAGCATGAAAAAGTTGCCTCTTCATTTATTATAACCTGACCGTAATCCGGGTCCTGTTCACCTGTGATAAGCTTTATGAAAGTTGATTTTCCAGTACCGTTGTGTCCTGTGACAGCTATTTTATCTTTAGAATTTATTTCCAGATTTACCTTTTTGTATAATTTCTGAGTAAAAAATGATTTTGACACATTTTGAAATTCGATAATATTCATAGTTTGTTCTCCTATACTCTTAATCTAAACAACATTATATCATATTTTTATTAAAACTACTAAAAATTTCGGGCTTTTTTGAAAGTGAAACCATATAAAAATTAAAAAAAAGATATTTATATTTACATATGTAATCTCATATAAACTCATTATAAAATATTATTTAATACACAGTTTTGGAACATAAAACTGATACTTTACTCCTTATAAGATCTGTTATACATAAAGGAGGGAAATAATAATTAAAAATTAAATATGCTGAGCATTGCTTTTGGGGCTCTTGTGGTGTCGTGTCAAAATAACAATATGGAAGAAGAGAAAGGCTTGAGATTAAAGATATAACTATTAATTGGGTAAAATTCGATTTATCAGATTCCCAAGATTTTTTTAGAATTTTTTTTTGGGGGAAAATAAAAAAAAGCTGTCATTTAAGACAGCTTTGATTATTTAATTATACAGTTTTGATGTTAGAAGCTTGTGGACCTTTTTGACCTTTAGTGATCTCAAAAGTTACTTGCTCTCCTTCTTCAAGAGACTTGAATCCGTCTTTTTGAATTTCAGAGAAGTGTGCGAATACATCTGTTCCATCCTCAGAAGTGATGAATCCGAATCCTTTTTCTGCATTAAACCATTTTACTGTTCCGTTTGCCATTTGTAATACCTCCATAAATTTTGTTTTGAATTTAGAACAATTTTTAATTAAATCTTCACAAAACTTATAAAGTATTGCACGAAAATTAGAAATAAATTTTATTCTGAATTACCTAAAAGAATTCTATCATTTTTATTAAAATGTGTCAACATATTTTTTTATTTAGACAGTTAAATTTTGAAACTCAGAACTATCTTCTCTGTTTTCGGCGTTTACTTCTTGACAGATATTAGGGTGGGTTCTGTTTCTGCCGGTTCCTTTAGCCCTGTACATATTCATGTCCGCACGTTTTAAAATTTCATCTGCACTGTCTTCACTATCAAAAGTAGCCGTTCCGAGACTTATGCTTACAGGCAGGCCCAGTTTGAAATCATGATTTCTTACTGATTTTCTGAGTTTTTCTGCCACTTTCCACACTATTGTTTCGTCTGTTTCGGCACAGATAACGATAAATTCTTCGCCACCCCAACGGCCTATAA
>NZ_JBFHGC010000220.1:0-4465 GCF_041583315.1 Ilyobacter sp.
CCCAGATAAATTCCCTTAATGAAATAGCAAATGGAACAAATGAAAAAACATTCTAAAATAATGGATATAAAAAATTATAGTCTAAAGAACTAAAAGGACTTCTCATGTTTTATAATGAGAAGTCCTTTTAATATCGGATAATTTTTATTTCTTTTTACCTATCATTAGAAACAGAGGATATTCACTGATTGTTCCGTCTGGCATCTTTTTTATAACCACATGAGGTTCTGAAGTAGTGATAAAATTAAAATTATTTTTTTTAAAAATTTCAGTTAATTCTCTCTTATTAAAACCTTTATGTCCGTTAAAATCATCCCCGTGAAAACTTCCGTCTTCCTCTTCTAAGTCTGCTATGCAGAGATATCCCCCTTCATTCAAACTTTCTGACCATTTTTTTATTATCTCTTCTGCATCAGGTATATGGTGAAGAACCATGAGATTGAATATACAGTCATATTTTATAGAGGTATCCAGAGGCTTCTCAATATCGATTAAGATGGTATTACAATTTTTATAACCTGATTTTTTTATTTTTTCCTCTACTTCAGACATCATCCCTTGGGAAGAATCGCAAAATGTCATATTTTTAAAATGAGGTAAAAGACTGAATCCAAGTAAGCCTGTTCCGCATCCATACTCCATGGCACTCATTTCTCCTGTATCTGAAATAAATCTCAAAATATCTTTTGCTACATCAGAAGCTCTCTTTTTTTTTGTTTCATCTGAATCCCAATCTTTTGCTACTTTATCAAAATCAAGTTTCATATTTGTCCTCCAATATATATATTATCTTTCTGTGATCTTTATACATTATAGTTAAAATTTATTAAAATAACAAATAATTTTATTTTTCAAATAGAAAAAGGGAATTATAGTGAATATAATTCCCTTGCATTCATCAGCATAGTCCCAAAGGATAAGTATCTGATGTTTTTTTTAAATTTTCACCTATTGAAAGGTTTAAATTTTTCAGTTTGTTTTCCGTTATTCTCAATATGTCATCTTTGTATTTTTCCATGATATTGGAATAAATCTCTTTTAAGTCAAGGGCAGTGATTGTTTTTTCAAAACTATTATTTAAATTAACAAGATATTTCAATTCTTCTCTGGGGGCATTCCTAAGTATTTGTTTACATAAAATCCAGTAATCAGCAACATGGTTTTTAATGTTCTCAAGTTTTTTCTTTGTAGGGTCCATAGTAAACTTTTGAACTGACAGTATAAGTTCTAAACCAGTATTTTTAGTCTTTTCAAACTGATTTTCAAAACCTTCTTTTTTGTAAATTGCATCTATTTTTTTTCTAGATATTTTATTAAGCATTCCTTGACCTCCAATTTATTATCAATGATCAGATTGTAGTACTATAATTTTTAGACCTGACTTGTTTCAAAAAAGTTTTAAAAAATCTCTTTTAAATTTTTATTCTAAGAATTTAAATTTCTTGTTTTGATTATTTTGTACTAAAATGTAATAAAAATTTGAAAATTAATCCCTAAAATGATATACTGCCCCTGTAAAAAGATTAATTCTATTCCAGTTTAAGGAGATATATTTATGAAATTAGGACTTTTAAAGAAATGTCAAAGCTGTATAAAATATTTAAGTGACAGATGTTCCGGAGTGGATTCACTGGAAAAATCAAAAATATTATACTGCCCTAAATATGAAACTAAGTAACATTTTATTTTAATGTTGATTTAATATCTTGAAGAAGGAACCTTCACGGTTCCTTCTTTTGCTATATAATTTTTATAACTAACCTTGAATTTGTTCTACTGCATCACAATTCACTTCCAGAATACTTTCTGATTCCACTAAAAGTTCACCATTTTTTAAAACTTTCTTTAAATCTTTTGACTGTGTAAAAATACAATCGTCACAGCCGTGGCAGCTGGTGATATTGATCTTATACTTCAAAATATTTTTCCCCTCCTTACTTAATATGCAATAAGAGACTGTTGTTTACAGTTTCTGTCACATCCTCTTTAGAGACTCTAGAAAGTAAATTTACATTGGAGGCAAAGCCGTGAAAGTCCATAAGTGGGTGTCTTTTGAATATATCATTTTTAAATTTTTTCATAATCTCAAGTGTAGGACCGGCTACGTCAATGCCTCTTTTGGTAAGATAAATCTCTTTTCTAAATAATCCTAAGTGAACAGTTCCTTTCATCTCTAAAAACTTTTCAGCCTCAAGTTTTTTGATGATTTTATTAATATGAGATCTTTCAATATCAAATTTTGTACAGAGATCATACTGGGTTATCCCGGGATTTTTGTACAAATAAGTCAAAAAAATAATTTCTAAATTATTTTTTGAAGCTCCAAAGGTTTTTGCAATCTGTTTGAGAGCCTGTTCAAATTTCCTTTGGCATATAAAAAGATCAAATATCAAGTGTTCGCTTATGTTTTCCATAAATTCCTCCTGTAAATAATTATGTATTGCATAACATAAGTTATATCCTTTTAAGAATATGTTTTAAGTTTATTAGAAATGTATTATAAAAAAACTTTATAATTTCTTATACGACAAATTTTTTATTTCCTTTTAAAATATATTATTTTAAATA
The DNA here is from genome assembly GCF_041583315.1 of Ilyobacter sp. Taxonomy (NCBI): domain Bacteria; kingdom Fusobacteriati; phylum Fusobacteriota; class Fusobacteriia; order Fusobacteriales; family Fusobacteriaceae; genus Ilyobacter; species Ilyobacter sp. Next base: position 2,569 of record NZ_JBFHGC010000220.1, read on the forward strand.
ACTATAACCTTTAACTTATAGTCACAATAGGATTCTTCTATTTCAACTATTTCAGTTAATGTACTATAATTAAATATAATATTCACTGGGGGGACAAAGATGATATTGACAGAAAATTTGAAATCCGAGCATTTAGAGGTCAAAGAGGCTTTGGAAAAATATAGTGCAAAAGAGATTAAAATACCTGATGTAAAAAAAGTAACAGCAAAATTTGGAATCTATAATACAAGAGACGGAAGATTCATGACAAGAGTGAGACAGGTGGGAGGCGAATTTTCCCTAAGAAAGATAAAAGTAATAAGTGAGATCATGGATAAAAACGATATATCCTTTGCACATATATCTACACGTGACAGTATACAGCTTCAGGGTGTTCCCGGAGAAAAAGTATATGATGTAATACGAGCTTGCACAGAAAACGATATGCCTTTCAAAGGAGGGGGAGGAAATGCCTACCGTAACCCACTGGTATCGCCACTTTCTGGTATATCCAAAGAAACAGTGTTTGACGTAAGGCCATATGCCATACAAACAGATATGTTCATTCATGGCTTTGAAAAAGCCTTCGATCTCGGGAGAAAATTTAAGATTTCTTTTTCTTCTGAGAATGGAGACAAGGGGCATACAGCAGTAAACGACCTTGGATTTTTAGCCAGAATAAAAGATGGAGAAAAAGGATTTTTAGTCTATGCTGGGGGAGGAATGGGTAGATGTCCTTCAGTAGGAAGGATTCTCTTTGATTTTCTGCCAGCCAGAGAGTGCATCAGAGCTTCTGTATCAATGCTTGAATTGTTTTACGACCATGGTGAAAGGGTCAACAGAAGCAAGGGGAGGCTGAGATTCCTTGTAGAGGAACTAGGATTTGAAAGATTCAAAGAACTTTTCGATGAATACTATAATAAAACTATAATATCTGAAGAATATAAGAAGTTTGAAGAGAAGGATTATTCCAAAATTGTATATTCTCTGAAAAAAGACCGCAGTGAGGAAATATATAGTTCAGATTTTGAAATATGGAAAAAAGCCGCAGTTCAAGAGACTATTTTTCCAGATGTATTTTCCGTAAGATTATTTATCGGCGGAGGAAACTTTTCTTCCAAGGATTTAAAAAAGTTCTCTCAGATTTTAGAAAAAACCGGTTGTCCTTTTGTGAGGCTCTCCACTGAGCAGGATATCTACATACCCCTAGTTCATAAAAATTTTATTTATGAACTGCATCAATTACTGGAAAAGAATCTTAGAAATCAGGGGGCAACTGCCATTAAGTTTACAAACCACGTTGTTACGTGTATAGGGGCTAGCCTTTGCGGAATAGGACTTTTAGATTCTCAAGTAATTGGGAGAAGTATTTCTGAGAAAATTGATGAACTCTTTGATAAATATCCGCAGTATAGAGGCCCCCTCTATACTCAGCTTATTGACGGAATAAAAATTTCCGGATGCAGCAGCTCGTGCGGAGTCAACCAGATCGCTCCTCTTGGTTTTATGGGTGTTAAAAAGCTTGTGGAAGGAGTGGTCACAGATTGCCTACAGGTTTTTACAGGAGGTCAGATTGACTCTGATGTTCAGGTACTTTCAAAAACTCATCCTGATAAATTTGTTACTGTGAACGAGGCCCCGGAATTTGTATTTTCCCTATTGGAATCCTATATTTTAGGATTAGAAAAAGGCAAAGCCATATCCTTTGAAGAATATATGCAAAATTATCATTACTAAAATAAAGTGATGCATCCAGAGAATAAAATCCTCTGGGTGTACTTTTTTTAAATTTATTATTCTCTATTATTTCAAGGACAAGCTTTCTAAAAAGCAATATCTAACTCCTAATGAGTTCATGATAGAACTGATATTTCAGGCTTCCGTAGATGATTTTTTTTTCGATACCTTTTGCTATCTC
>NZ_JBFHGC010000221.1:0-4463 GCF_041583315.1 Ilyobacter sp.
GCATGACGGAGTCAAAGTCCGTTGCCTTACCGCTTGGCGACAGCCCAACAACGGGATAATAATAACATATTTGCATTTTAGTGTCAACAATTTTTTGTTATGTAGTTTCATATAATTATCGCACAGTTTTTTTAAATAAAAAATAAGTCCTTTTGGACTTATTTTTTATACTAGCTCTTCTGCCTCTGACTCTTCTTTCTCAATTTCATTATATTTTTCGATTACTGTATCAGTAACCTCTTTTCTGATTTCCGGAGTTATAGGATGTGCAATATCCTTATACTCTCCATTAGGCATCTTTCTAGAAGGCATAGCCACAAACATTCCCTTTTGTCCATCAATCACCTTCAACCCATGAATAACAAAGCACTCATCAAAAGTAATGTCCGCGTAAGCCTTTAGCTTTAGTTCATTCTCATTCTTGACAGTTCTGAGTCTTACGTCTGTAATTTTCATCGTACTCAAGCACCTTCCTTTTTGTTTGTTGTTTTATGAAAAACTGCAAAGGTAAACTTCACAGCCCTCTAAAAGACCTTTTAATTTGGTATATAGCTCCTGAGAATTCTTCTTTTCTACAATTGAAAAATAGGCACTTCCGCTTCCAGACATAAAAAAATTCATAAATTCTAAACTGTCTAAAAACACTTTAAATGACTTTAAATCTTTATTTTCAATTAATAACGCCTGTTCCAAATGATTTTCTATATTGTTTAATACATCAGAAAGTTTATTTTCCTTTAATCCCTCTAATATTTTTTCAATATTTGCATTTTTTTTATATTTAAGTTTAGAAAAATCATTATAGGCCTTTGCCGTGCTGACTCCAAAACTGGGTTTTATTATTAAAATATCACATATAAGATTGTTTTCTTTTATTTGAAACTTTTCCCCTATACCCTTTATTCTGCAGGTTTTATTCACAAGAAAAAAAGGAATATCTGCCCCTATACTTTTTGTCATATCTATCATTTCATCCAGGCTCAGGATGTTTCCGTGATATGAGTTCAGCTCTTTCAGAAAAACTCCCCCGTTGGAGCTTCCGCCTCCCAGCCCGGCCTGATGGGGTATTTTTTTTTCCAGATACAAATTTATCTTTTCTCTGAGTATACCTGTCTTATTGTAGAAGGCCTCATAAACTTTATAAATTATATTTTCCTTTCCCGTTGGTATGTCTTTCCTGTTGGTAGTTATATGCAGATTACCAGATTCCCCTGTAAAATCAATCTCAATCTCATCAGAAAGGGTTATAGGAGCCATTACCATGTCTACCAGGTGGTATCCGTTTGGAAGTTTTCCTGTGACATTGAGCCCTATATTTATTTTGGCATTTGATTTTATCTTTTTCATCATATTTATAAAATTTCCTCTTTTTCCGGTATTTCCAGTTCCTTTACCTCTATTATTTTAACAAGGTCCTGGGCTTTGTCTTTGGGAACATTTCCTTCTGGGACATCCATTATCTCTATTTTGAAATATCTGTTGAAATACTCCAGTTCCAAAATATCTCCGTTTTTTACCTCTGTTCCGGATTTTGCAACCTTACCGTTTATTTTTGCCTTTTTATTATCAATTACAGTTTTTGCCACAGGTCTTCTTTTTATAACCCTGGAAACCTTTAAAAATTTATCTAATCTCAAATTTATTCCTCCGTCTCTTTTTTTATATTACCCCATTTTTTATTCTTATCAAATTAAATATCCACAATATTTATAAAGTTTCATATGCCATCATCCTTGAGAAATGAATGTCGACAATTTTATTGCAGGTTTAATTTTCTGTTTTTTTCGCTTCCTGCCATAGTTTCTCCATTTTCTCCAAATCAGATTTTTCAATATCACAATTTTCCTCTATATATCTGAATCTCTTTTCAAACTTGTTGTTTGTTTTCATAAGGGCATCTGTTATATTTATCCCTGCAAGCCTTGCTACATTAACTAATGAAAACACAACATCTCCCATCTCTTCCTTGAGATTTTCCATATCTTTGTTCCTGAAGGCTTCCCTCATCTCTTCGAGTTCCTCTTCCATCTTATCTATGGCTCCATCTACATTTTCCCAGTCAAAACCTACCTTGGCAGCTTTATGCTGGAGTTTTTCTGCTTTTGAAAGAGGGGGAAGAGCTGCAGGAACACCATCGAGGACAGATTTTCTGTGTCTGTGCTCTTTTTCCTCTTTTTTTATGGCATCCCAGTTTCTTATTACCTCTTTGCTGTTTTTTACTCCTATATCTCCAAATACATGGGGATGTCTTCTTATTAATTTTTCAGATACTCCCTTTGACACATCCTCTATATTAAACTGTCCCTCTTCTTCCATTATAAGAGACTGAAAAACAACATTGAGCAAGAGGTCTCCTAACTCACCCTTCAACTCATCTCCACCATTGTCCATGGCTTCCAGAGTTTCATATACCTCCTCCAAAAGATAAGGTTTCAGGCTTTCTATTGTCTGCTCCCTGTCCCAGGGACATCCTCCCGGTGCCCTGAGTTTTCTCATTATTTCCACGAGTCTTTGAAATTCCTTCATAATCATCTCCCTGTTGTACATTATCAATAATAATTTTTAAATATTAAGTTTTTAAAAGGTATTGAATTTACATATTGTTACTTTTCTCTTGAAAGAGAAATATCCAAAAGGGCACTTCATCAAGGAGAAGTAATATCAACTTTAGAGAAATTCAGCAGTCTATAAATAACTTTATTTTTGTTCGTATACACTTCTATCCCTTGAATTTCAGAAGAAACTCAAGAATGTCACCCCTATATAATATTCCCTGATCTTTTGGTACATAGACAACTTCGCCTTTTTCTATGAGTTCGTGAACCTTTTCAAAATCAAGCTTTTCCTCTATAAACTTAATCAGATACCCCTCATCTGTTTTCTTTACTCCCTTTAGAAAATTCTGCCTGGCCAGAAGTTTTACCTCTAAATAGTAAAATAGATTTTTTACAGGATCAGGCATTTTTCCGAATCTGTCTATAAGTTCTGATTTTATATTCTCTATCTCTTCAGTAGAGTCAACCATAAGGACTCTTTTATAAATAACAATTTTTTCAGATTCATCTATATAGCTCGTAGGAATATTGGCATCAATTCCTAGTTCCACATCTACATCATCAGGAAGTATCTCTTCTCCCTTTACCCTCTTTATCTCCTCATCCAGGAGTTTTAAATAGAGGTCATATCCCAGGGTTTCCATGGCACCATGTTGTTTTTCTCCTAGTATCTCTCCTGCACCTCTTATTCGCATATCTTCCATGGACAGCTGGAATCCCGCCCCGAATACACCTATATTTTCAAGAGAATCCTTTCTCTGTTCACCTTTTTTTGTCATTTTTTTATCTTTATCTATTACTAGATAACAATAGGCTTTTCTGCTTCCACGGCCTACTCTTCCTCTCAGCTGGTATACCTGAGACAGCCCTAGCTTATCGAGATTCTCTATTATTATTGTGTTGGCATTTTCTATATCTATTCCGTTTTCTATTATTGTTGTAGATAAGAGAACGTCTATCTCTCCGTCTTCAAACTCTTTTATTCTGTCTCCTATCTCTTTAGGCGTCATCTGACCATGAATATATGTGGTTTTTACATATTTAGGAAGTATATTTTCTATCTCCTCTAGTTTTCTCTTCATATTTTTCACAGAGTTAAAAAGGTAAAATATCTGTCCCTCTCTTGCCACCTCTTTCATTATGGCTTCTTTTATATTCTCCTTTGTTTTTTCCATAAACTTGGTTTCCACAGGAAGCCTGTTTGGAGGGGGAGTCTGGATTATGGATATATCCCTTATTCCCAGAAATGCCAGATTTAAAGTACGGGGTATAGGGGTTGCCGTAAGGGTGAGCATATCCACATTGGCACGAAAATGTTTTAACTTCTCTTTGGCTTTTACTCCAAATTTCTGTTCCTCATCTATTATTATGAGTCCCAGGTTTTTAAACCCTATATCTTTTGAAAGAAGCCTGTGAGTTCCTATCACAAGATCCACTGTTCCTGATTTAAGTTTTTTTATTGTATCGCTTTGATCCTTATCACTTTTCAGTCTGGAAAGGAGTGATATCTCCAGTGGATAATTTTTAAATCTCTCTAAAAATCTTTCATAATGCTGACTGGCAAGTACCGTTGTCGGGGCCATTACTGTCACCTGTTTTCCATCCATGAGTGCCTTAAAGGCTGCTCTCATAGCAACCTCGGTTTTTCCATACCCCACATCACCACAAACAATTCTGTCCATAACAGTATGGGATTCCATATCCTGCTTTACTTCTTCTATTGATCTCATCTGGTCCTTGGTCTCATTATACGGGAATCCTTCCTCAAACTCTTCTTGCCAGACCGTATCTTTGGAAAATGCAAATCCGTTTTTACTCTGTCTTTTTGCCTGGATTTGTATAAGTTCCTTTGCAAATTCCATTATATCCTTTTGGAGTTTTTCTCTCCTTTTTCTGAATCCTCTCCTA
>NZ_JBFHGC010000222.1:0-4405 GCF_041583315.1 Ilyobacter sp.
AGAGACATCCGCATATTATGAAGGTTAAGACCGGAGCAACTGAAGATGGCAAGTTATTAGCTATGGAGGCTGAGTTTTATGCATATACAGGTGCCTATTCTACTTATGGACCTGAAGTTGTATCAAGAGCTATGGTTCATGCAACAGGCCCTTATGAAATTCCAAATGTAAAAATAGAATCCACAATGATGTATACCAATAATCCAATGTGTGGAGCCATGAGGGGATTTGGTGTTCCACAAGTATCCATTGCTCATGAATCACAAATTGATATGATAGCCGAAAAATTAAATATTAGTTCCTTTGAAATAAGACTTATAAATGCATTAAAATATGGATCTAAAAATGCAAATAATCAAATTATGAATAATAGTATCGGAATTATAAAAACTTTAGAAGCAGCTAAGAAAAAGGCTGACGAAATATTTAAAGAAAAGGAGGTGTCTTGATGAAAAAAATAGGTATAGGAATTGGGAGTATGTTTTATGGAATTGGTAATACTGGCCTTCCCAACCCGGCATCTGCCTTTGTAGAGGTTCATTCTGATGGATCAGCCACTGTGTTGGCTGGTGCTGCTGATATAGGTCAGGGATCCAATACAGTTATGTGCCAGATAGTTGCTGAAGTTTTAGGTATCGATTATGAATCAGTTAATATAACAGCTGCTGATACGGCAGTTACCCCTGAGGCTGGTGCCACTTCTGCAAGCAGGCAAACCTATGTTTCAGGTAATGCATGTAAAAAAGCTGCTGAAATGGCAAAGGAAACTCTTTTAAAAGTTGCAGGAGAGATTTTAGGTGAAGATCCAGATAAAGTCATATTAAAAAATAAAAAGGCTTTTATAGAAGGTGATGAGGAAAATTATATTCCATTATCCGATGTGATGAAGGGATTAAAGGAAAGAGGGTTAATTGCAGTGGGTTCTGGGACATTTAATCCAGATGCTTCGTCTCTAGATCCGTTTACAATGGAGGGAGTCCCTTATGCAACCTATGCTTTTGCAACGCATATAGCCCAAGTAGAGGTGAACACAGAAACAGGGAAAGTAAAAGTTTTGAAAATTATAGCTGCACATGATGTGGGAAAGGCCATCAATGAAATCAATGTTGAAGGTCAGATAGAGGGTGGATGTTTGATGGGTACAGGGTTTGCCCTGAGTGAAGAGGTTAAAATAAAAGATGGAAAAATTCAGAATCCAAGTTTTTCCAAATATTTAATTCATACTTCCCAGGATATGCCTGAAATTTATCCTGTTATTGTAGAAGAAACTGATATTACAGGTCCGTTTGGAGCTAAAGGTGTGGGAGAACCGGCGTTAATTCCTGTCGCACCATCGATAATAAATGCAGTATACGATGCTATAGGGGTAAGGTTTACAGAGCTGCCTATTACACCTGAGAAAGTTTTAAAAGCTTTAAATAAAATTTAATTTAATTAACTAGGAGGAGTGTCATGGAGAAAACATTAGAATTAAAAAAAGAAGGTTTTTTGAAGAGAAAGAATATTGAATTTTCGGTAAAGCGTTATCTTATTGATGCTTTAAGTTTTATGGCTTTGGGTCTTTTTTCATCTCTTATAATCGGAAGTATCTTAAATCAAATTGGGATAAAATTTGGGATATCATTTTTAAGTGAAACAATCTGGCCAATTGCTAGACAAATGACAGGACCTGCAATTGGTGTAGCTGTTGCTTGTGGTCTTCAAGCACCGCCATTGGTGATGTTCTCCTCAGCTATTACTGGAGCAGCTGGAGCAGCTTTAGGAGGTCCGGTGGGTGCATTTGTTGCAGCAGTAGCAGGTGCAGAATTCGGTAAGGCAGTCTCAAAAGAAACAAAAGTGGACATTATAGTAACACCAGCTACAACAATAATTGTAGGGTGTCTTCTTGGTTCTTTAGTCGGACCAGGAGTAAGTGCCTTTATGACTGGGTTTGGTAATTTGATTATGTATGCAACTGAACTCAATCCTATTCCCATGGGAATATTAGTATCAACCTTGATGGGGATAGCGCTTACGCTTCCAATAAGTAGTGCAGCCATAGGAATAATGCTCGGACTTAGTGGACTTGCCGCTGGAGCAGCGACTGTAGGATGTGCAGCACAGATGGTTGGATTTGCTGTTATAAGTTATAGAGAGAATGGTATTGGCGGAGTGTTTGCACAAGGGTTGGGAACATCGATGCTTCAGGTTCCTAACATTGTAAAAAACTGGAAAATATGGATACCTTCTATTCTGACATCTGCAATTCTTGGTCCGATAGCTACAACTGTTTTAAAAATGGAAAATACTCCAATAGGGTCTGGAATGGGAACAAGCGGATTAGTCGGTCAATTTGGAACTGTCAGTGCAATGGAAGCTGCAGGCAGGGGTGGAGCCTCAATGTATATTATGATCTTAGTTTTCCAAATTATTTTACCAGCTTTAATGACGCTGGCTATTGCTGAATTTATGCGTAAAAAAGAATGGATTAAAGAAGGAGATCTGAAATTAGATCTTTAAAAAATATATTTGTTAAAAGCTCTATCACTCATATTGATAGAGCTTTTAATCAAATAAAAACAGGTCAATTAGACATTCCAGTTTAAGATTTGTATACTTAAGTTTCTAAAAGCTTCCTCAATTTGAGGATAATAATTTCAAGAAAAAAATAGTAATAAATTTAAATTCTGCAAAGAAAGTGATGCATAAGTTTAAATTTTTATTTATTTTTAATTTCTGATGTAAACGTTTCCTTATTTCTGATATGGAAATTTGATATTAAAAAACAAAGTGGGGGATTAATGTGAAAGTTGGCTTTATTGGATTAGGTGTTATGGGAAAAAGCATGGCAATTAATATTTTGAATAGTGGTCATAAATTGAAAGTCTATGATGTAATAGAAGAATCAATGATTGAACTCAAGGAAAAAGGTGCCGAAATTGGGGATTCAACGGCTGATACCTGTGAAGGCTGTGACGTAATAATGACCTCGCTACCTAATTCCAAAATAGTAGAAGAGGTTATCTTGGGAAAAAACGGTGTTTTAGAAGGTGCTGAAAAAGGATCAATAATCGTAGATCTAAGCAGTATCACTCCTAAAGTCATTCAAAATATTTATGAAAAATGTGCTGATAAGGGTATAGAGGTTATTGATGCACCAGTTAGTGGTGGAGCTAAAGGAGCTGAAGAAGGGACATTAACCATTATGGTTGGAGGTAAAGCAGAAGTTCTGGAAAAAGTAAAACCAATTTTAGAATGCATTGGTAAAAAAATAAATTATGTTGGACAGATCGGAGCTGGAGACACTGTAAAGCTTATAAATAACTTACTTCTAGGAGTAAATATGGTAGCCTGTGCTGAAGCTCTAGCACTAGGTACAAAAGCAGGGATAAAACCTGATGTCTTATATGAAATTATAAGTCAAAGTTCAGGAAGTTCTTATGCACTAAAAGCTAAATACGAAAACTTTATATCCCAAGGAAATTTTGAGCCAGGATTTATGATAGATCTGCAATACAAAGATTTAGAACTCGCAATTTCAACTGCAAAAGATCTAAACGCACCAATGTTTATGGGGAATATTGCCCAACAAATCTTTGAGACCGCAAGAGCGGAAGGTTTGGGTAAAAAAGATATTTCAGCTGTAATAAATCTGTATGAAAAATGGTTAAATATTTCAGTTAGAAAATAAGTTTTCTAAACAAGGAGGTTATCAATGAAAAGACTAGGTATTAAAAATATAGGTATTTTAATCACAGGAGATCTTTCTAATCCTATTAGAAAATCCACAACAATTATTGTTGAAGACGGTGTAATAAAAAAAATAGGTGATGAAAAATTATTAGTAGAATATCAATGCGATAAAATAATCGATGCCAATGGAATAACAGTAGCACCAGGGTTATTGGATTCACATGTTCATCCTGTTTTGGGAGATTTTACCCCAAGACAAAATACAACTGGGTATATCTCTAGTTCATTACATGGTGGAGTAACAACTATGATATCTGCTGGAGAGCCACATACTCCGGGAAGACCTAAAGATCCTTCAGGAACAAAGGCGTTAGCAATACTAGGAAAAAAATCTTCTCAAAATGTCAGACCCAGTGGAGTTAAGCTCCATGGTGGATCATTAATATTAGAAAAAGGGTTGGTGGAAAAAGATTTCGAAGAGCTGGTCAACTCCGGTTTTTTAATTCAACCCGAAGGAAAAGAGTTGGCCGCTTTCATCAAAAATTGTTCGTTCCTGTTCCTGACCGATCAAAAATCGTTTTTTGAGCTGCTCCGGAAAAACCAGGCTTCGCTTTCAGCTTTTTTCTTCTGGCTGAAAACACAATTAAATCCTGAATTGTGGAAAAAAATGCAGGATGCCATTTCCTTCGTTCCCGATCTTAAAACTGAGCTGGATAAATCGGAATCGGAATCA
>NZ_JBFHGC010000223.1:0-4395 GCF_041583315.1 Ilyobacter sp.
ATGACTGTAATGGAACTTCTAAATGCCAGTTTTTACAGTTTCTCAAAGCACGAAAGAAAGGAATACATAAAAGCCATATGCCTTTTTTCAGAGGATATTATAAAGCTTCACGAGATATCTGAAACCCTCTCTGTAAGTCTTAGTACTATAAAACTAGATCTAAAAGAGATAAAAGCTTTTTTAAACGAAAAAAAATTAAATCTTAAATTTTTCTCAAAAATTGGCCTGGTTTTAGAGGGTGATGAAGAAAAACTCAGAAAAGCTCAGCTTAAATTTCTTCTTGACTATCTAGAGTTCTATAAAGATGAGCTTATAGTTAAAAATAATCTTGAAGAAACTTTGGGGTATAAAATGATTGTCCAAGAATTAATCTCATACTTTGAAGAGTTTCCCATAAGAGATATAAGAATTTTCATAAAAAGAATTGAAAAACATTTAGAAACAGTTATCTCTGACGAAGCATATAAGGTTTTGGAATTTTATCTCATGATCACATTAAAAAGACTGGAAAAAAACTTTCCAATAACTCAGCGAGAGGAAAACGAGAAGTTTCTCAAGAAAACAAAGGAGTATGACATACTTTTAAAAGAATTAAAACACTTTGAAGAAAATTTCAGTGTAGAATTTAACGATTCTGAAATTCTGTTGCTCACAGAGCTTTTTTTAGGAAGCCACTCCTATAATTTCAAGTCTTCATTTTATGAAAAGTGGATTGAAATAGAGATTTCAGTAAACGAGATAATAAAAGAGGTGAGCCAAAACATCGGAATAGACCTGTCTAATGATAAAATACTGCTAGACGGTCTTTTAAATCACATAAAACCTGCAATTTACAGAATAAAAAATGATATCGTATTGGAAAATGAGATATCCAGTGAAGCAAAATTTTTATATGAAGAACTTTTTGAAAATGTGAGGATTGTATGTAACAAACACCTCCGTCCCTATATGAATAAATCCGTTCCTGAAGAAGAAGTAGCGTTTTTAACAATTCACTTTAAAATTGCTATCGACAGGAAGGCAAATATAAGCAAAGAGACAAAGAATGTTCTGCTCGTCTGTGGATTTGGATATGGAAGTTCAAAACTTCTTTCACAGAAACTACTGGAAAGATATGATGTAAATATCCTTGATATACTTCCCTACCACAAGTTTTTAGAGATAGAAAATTACGATGATATAGATCTAATTATCTCCACTCTCGATGTAGACGAGAACATTAAATATCCCTTTCCTATTATAAAAGTTCATCCTATCTTTTCAAAAAATGACAGGATGAAGCTTGAAGAATACGGTCTGACTGAAGTAAGAAAAAAGATCTCCTTAGTAAAACTGATGGAAGTCATAAAAAATGAATGCAACATAACAAATGAAGATAGACTGGCAAATAGCCTGAAAGATTTCTTTGCTTCTAAGCTTTTTGATGACAGGGATAAATTCAAGAAAAAAACTCTGTCTAACCTTTTGTCAGAGAGAAATATACGATTAAACTCCCAGGCTAAAGACTGGCAGGAAGCCATAAGGATAGCAGGGAATTTATTAGTGGAAAACAGATCCGTAACCAATGATTATGTGGAAGATATGATAGAAGCAGTAAATAAAAACGGAAGTTACATGGTAGTGGCAGAAGTGATAGCTCTTCCCCATGCCAGAGTGACAGAATCTGTTCTAAAGACAGATATGAGTTTGATAAGACTGGTGGAACCTGTTGTTTTCCCTGGGAATAAAAGTGTAAAAATAATTTTTCCTTTTTCAAGTGTAGATCAAAATGAGCATATTGAAGCTCTTTCTGAACTGGTCACTTTAATAGAGGACTATGACCTCATAAAAATTATTGAAGAAACCAATGAGCCAAAACAATTAATGGAGTTTATATCTGACAATAAAATATAAATTCTTAACTGGTCTCTCATAGATTTCTGAAACTTTAATTTTCAGAATATTAATTTAATATTCTGCAGGCAGTAACTGCTGATAACAACAGTTACTGCTTTTTTTATAGGAAATACTTTTTGTGTCTAATTTTTATTGGATATTACAAATGATTTCTAACTTATTCCCTTTCATACAAAAGACCTCCAGAATCACCGAAACATGTTTCAGCTTTGCTCTGAATGTCTAGATAAATTTCATGGTTTTTCTGATTATTATCTGCTTATTTAAAAAATATATCCTATATTGAACTGTGTCAAAATATTATCAGTATCGCTGTCTTCCATAAGACTTAACTCAAGAGGTCCGAAAGGACTGTCTATTCCAAAAGTGATACCGTAGCCTCTGACTTTATTTTCCCATATTTTTTTACTATTTTCATCCTGTATAGATGAGCCTGTGTATGTGACTATATTCCATTTACCGGCCATGTAGATGTTTGAAAAGAATCTGTACTGTACCCCAAGCTGAGCCATTGCAAACTCCTCAACGAGTTTTCTTTGGGAATTGTAACCGTAAAAAGCGAACTCTTTGTTAGATATATCACTTCTCACACCTCCGAGTTTGAAATATTCATCTGGAAGTATTCCTTCACCATTGATGCTCCCTCCAGCTATAGAGGATAAAAAGGTCAGTCTTTTTGTAACTGGAAAATATCCTTCAAGGAGATACGCCGGTCCGTAAAAATCCACATTTTCAGTACCAAAGTCTCCACCCCATGTATACTGAAAGTCACTTTTTATTCCACGGTTTGGATACATCTTATTATCCAGATTATCCAAGATGATTTTGAAGAAAATATTTCCGTAATTTTCATCATATTCAAGACTATCGTCTGCACTAATTCCTATGTCTTGACTTAGTTTGCTAAACTTTTGTGAAAAACCATATGAGATGAGAAACTGATTTTCAAACTGAGTTGCTAGAGCTCCTGTAAGTTCATAAGTTCTGTTTGTAAACTCGCTTCTTTTTTCGTCTCCTTCATAAAGAAAAAAGGGATTTTCATTATATCCTATCTGAAGTATAAAACCTATCTTGTCTTCAATTCCATAATAGCTGTAATTTTTTGCATTTACACCGAAATGATCTCCAAATTTAAAATCAAGAACAGTTTTTCGCCCTGTTTTCCCTGTAGAAATCATATCTGTCCCCAATGCTATAGTTGTACCGTATTCGCTGTTATAATTCATCCCCAGCCGCAGGTGATTTGTGGGTTTCTCCACCGTTTCTATGTAGAGGTCATTTCCATCAATTTTGTAGTAAGCCTTTTCTATATACGGAAGGGCATAAAGGTTCAGTATCATATTTTCTAAATCTGATTTTGTTACTTCCCCCGGAATTTCTTTCCTTAAGTTTCCTTGTACAATTTCCTCAGTTACGTTTATATTTCCAACTAAATATATATTCTCGAGATACAGAACATCTGACTCCTTGGATCTCAAAACTATTCTTTCTTCTGAAATCCTTTCTGTCCTGTCCAAGTCTCTCAGTGATTTTATTTCAGCCCTTGCTTCTTTCTCCCCGGCTTTTATTATCTCCTTTACTTTTTCAAAATCTGTAGTTTTAAATTTTGAGATATCAGGTTCTATTATATAATTTACCATTGACTTTTGATCTGGAGTTGATCCCGAACTTTGTATAGCAAGGACCTGATCTAATACTGTCAGTATATTATACTCTTTTTTTTCTTTTATCTGCGTTCCTACATCTACTCCTATTACAACGTCAGCACCCATTTTTATCACATCTTCCACAGGAAAATTACGAGTCACAAGACCGTCTACATAATTCCTACCGTCTATCTCTACTGGGCCAAAAAGAGTAGGAATAGCTATACTTGCACTTATTACCTTTGAAAGGTCTCCGCTTGCGAAAGATTTTGCTTCTCCACTGTCAAGGTCAGTAGCTATTATCCTCATAGGTATGGGAAGTTCATCAAAATCCTCTATACCCTCGGCTTCCCAAAGAAGTTCTTTCAGTTTCAGATATATTTTCTGTCCCTGCTTCAGCCCTCTTGGGAAGTAAATATTGAGCTCTTTGTCAAAGGCTATAGAGGCTGGATATTTTTCCTTACCTATTTTATCTTCTAATGGCACGTCCACCCTGTCTGGAAAATCCTTCAGTATCCCATCCCAGTCAGTTTCCACCATTACCTTTTCTATCTCTGATGGAGAATATCCTACAGAATAGAGGGCACCTACCACGGCTCCCATGCTGGTCCCTGTGATATAATCTACCTTTATATTATTTTCCTCAAGAACTTTCAGGACCCCTATATGAGCAAATCCCTTGGCTCCACCTCCGCTTAAAACAAGCCCTATTTTAGCTCGTTTACCATCATTTTCTTTGGACATTTTCATTTCTTTGGATTTTTTCAGCCTATTAATTTTGATCTGGATATTCTCCATCTCTTTTTCTAACTGTTTTATCTTTACATCTTCATAATAGGTTTTTTCATCTGCC
>NZ_JBFHGC010000224.1:0-4393 GCF_041583315.1 Ilyobacter sp.
CCTTGATGTAATTTTCTTTCTGATCCGAAAAAGACATGACAGAAAGTAAAAAAATAAAGAACAGCAATAAAATCTTCTTCATAAAACCCTCCCAGTAAATTTATACCCCTAATATTAGCATAAACATATTCTAGTTACAAACAATAAAAAAGGGGGAGTTACCCCCCTATAAATACCTTTACTTTACCCACTATACTTTTACTGTCCAGTCCGTACTCCTCCAGGAGTTCATCAGGTTTTCCAGACTGACCGAATCTGTTCTCAACCCCTATTATTTTCACAGGCACAGGATATTCCTGAGACAGGACTTCGCACACAGCTCCTCCTAAACCACCGATTACCTGGTGTTCCTCCAGAGTCACTATTTTCCCGGTCTCTTTTGCACACTTCACCAAAAGATCTCTGTCTATAGGTTTTATACTAGACATATTTACTACTCTGGCCTCTATACCTTCCCCGGCAAGAATCTCTGCTGCTTCTAAAGCCTTAGACACCATGAGTCCTGTTCCCACAAGAGTCACATCTCCCCCATCTCTCAGTATCTGTCCCTTACCTATTTCAAAAGCCTTCTCTTCATCTGTCACAACAGGGTATTTTGCCCGGGCAAGTCTTAGGTAGACAGGCCCATTATATTCTGCTATACCATCTACCATTTTCTGGGTTTCCACAGCATCAGCAGGGCACAGCACCACCATATTTGGTAGAGCCCTCATGATCGCAATATCCTCTAGCATCTGTGCACTTCCCCCGTCTTCACCCACTGTAACACCTGTATGAGTGGCCACTATCTTTATATTTATATTATTATAGCAGGCAAGCATTCTTATCATATCAAAGGGTCTTGTTGTAATAAAAGATGCAAAGGATGATACATAGGGAATAAACCCCTCTAATGCGTATCCTGCCGCTATCCCTATAAGGTCTTGTTCTGCTATCCCTGTATTTATAAATCTTTCTGGAAACTCTTTCTGAAAAAGTATCGCCTTTGTGGAGTCCTGAAGGTCTGCCGAAAGAGCTACTATTTTATCATTTTTCCTTCCTAGCTCCAGCAGGGTTTCCCCGAAGGCATCTCTTGTGGCTTTTTCCATATCTTCATCAACTCCTTAAATCTCAGAATTATCAAGCTGCAACAATGCCTCTAGATACTGATCTTCATTTGGCGCTTTCCCGTGCCAGTTATTGTCATACTCCATAAAGTCCACACCTTTTCCCTTTACTGTATTGGCAATTATCACAGTAGGTCTTCCTTTCTCCACCTGGAAATCATCCAAGGCCCTGAATATATCGGAAAAATCGTGGCCGTCTATCTCAATGACATTCCAGTTGAAGCTTTTCCATCTGTCCCCCAGGGGTTCCAGATTTTTTATCTCATTTACAAATCCGTTTTCCTGCACCTTATTATAATCAATGATTGCACACAAATTTGAAAGTTTATGATGACCTGCACTCATGGCAGCTTCCCACACACTCCCCTCTTGTATCTCGCCGTCACCCATCAGTACAAATACACTATAATTACTTTTTTTTAGTCTAGATGCCAGAGCCATCCCCACTCCTACAGAAAGTCCCATCCCAAGGGACCCGGTAGAGAGTTCCACCCCAGGTATATCCCTGTATGCATGTCCCTGAAGCATCTTTCCAAATTTTCTGAATCCGGAAAGTTCTTCCTTGGGGAAAAAACCTGCATCTGATAGGACAGTATAGAGGACCGGAGTTGCATGCCCCTTAGACATTATAAATCTGTCCCGTTCTTCCCAGTTGGGATTTTTGGGATCATACTTCATTCTTTCTTTATAAAGGGCTAGAAGTAATTCTACTGAAGAGAGAGACCCCCCGGGATGCCCCGACTGTGCTTCATATATGACTTTCAATATTTCTTTCCTTATTTTCACTGATTTTCGCTGAAGTTCTTTTATATCCATAAAAACACCTCCCCTATACTTATTCAAATGCAATAGGGGTTTCCTTCTTTAATTTTCTTATATTTACAGACAAAAAACCTGCCTTTCGGCAGGAATATAAGCTTCTATTTTTAAAATTTTGTAAAGAGGTTTTTTATAAGAGATTCCTTCAGCTGATCATGGGAAATCTTTACACCCAGCTCTTTTCTCAGCTGTTCTATCTTCTCAAAGCTCAGATATTTCTCATCGATAGTGCTTTCAAGTCTTATATCCTCCAGGTCTTCATCAGAAAACTCATTTATGGCCCTCAAAAATATCTCACCGTAATTTTTGAACTTTTGGTTTCCTACCCCTCTGACTTTCAGCATCTCCCACCTGTTTTTAGGTTTTTTCTCTCCCATCTCTATGAGAGTAGCATCTGAAAATACAATATAAGGAGCGATGTCTTCCTGCTGTGCTATATTTTTTCTCAGGTCATTTAGCTTTTCAAATAAAGGGTCCTCATAATAATCAAAACTGATAACTTCATTTTTCTTTCTTAAGATCCCGTCTTCTCCCTTCAAGAGAGAAAAAGACCTTTCATTCAGACCCAGTACAGGATAACTCCCTGCACTCTGATCCAGATACCCTTCTGATGTCAGATAGTTTATAAACTCTTCCAGGTCATCTTTTTTATAGTGCCTCAGAAGCCCAAAGGTAGAAAGTTTGTGAAGCTCCTTCCTCTCGATCTTTTTGTCCTTCTCTCCCATCAGTATCTTTGTAATGGTAAACCCGCCGAGGCTCCCCTTTACCCTACCGATACATGATAGTATCTTCTGAGCGTCTACAGTGAGGTCAACGACGTCTGTGGCCACATGACAATTCTGACAGTTCCCACAGTAGTTTTTTATTCTTTTGTCTCCAAAATATTTCAATATATATTCCCTCAGACATGTGCCTATAGAGGCGTAATTGACCATGGCGTCTAGTTTTTTCATTCTTTCCTGCTTCATTTTGGTGTTCAGTTCATCATTCATATCTATGAAATATTCCTGAGTCCCCACATCCTCTTCGTTATACAGGAGAATACATTCTCCAGGAGCTCCGTCCCGGCCTGCACGTCCTGCTTCCTGATAATAACTCTCTAGGTCTCTGGGTATGTTCCTGTGAATGACAAATCTCACGTTGGACTTGTCTATCCCCATACCAAAAGCGTTGGTGGCTATCATAACTCTGACTTCATCTTTCAGAAATTTTTCCTGAAAATCTTTTCTCTCACTCTCTGTAAGACCTGCGTGGTATTTCCCCACGCTGAAGGATTTTATTCTGAGGTAGCTGTAGAGATGATCTACCTCTTTTCTTGTAGAGGCATATATTATTCCAGGTTTTCTCCTGTTTCGTTCCAGATAATCAATTATATATTTTTCAGAATCTTCACCCTTTTCCACATAAAAAGAAAGGTTTCCCCTGTCAAATCCATCTACATAGGCTGAGGGTGTTTTTAGTTTGAGCTTATCTATTATATCTTCTCTGACCTTGGGAGTAGCAGTGGCGGTGAAGGCTGCCACCTGTATATTTCTCTCTAAAGCCTCTATAAATTTTGGTATTTCAAGATAACTTTTTCTGAAGTCGTGTCCCCATTGAGATATGCAGTGGGCTTCATCTACTGCTATAAAGGATATATCTATACTTTTCATAAGGTTAATAAACTTTGGGTTTAAAAGCCTTTCTGGAGCGAGATACAGAATTTTTGTTCTTCCGTTTCTTATGTCCCTTGTAGTTTTAACAAACTCCTCCTTAGAAAGTGAGGAGTTTATAAACGCAGCAGATATACCCAGATTATTCAAAGTATCCACCTGATCTTTCATAAGAGATATCAGCGGAGACACCACAAGAGTTATCCCCTTAAACATAAGAGCAGGTATCTGATAGCATATGGACTTTCCGCCGCCTGTAGGCATTACAGCGAGGATATCCTTTTTCAAAAGAAGCCCCTTTACCACTTTCTCCTGACCGTGTCTGAAAGAGTCATATCCGTATATATTTTTCAAAAGTCTTCTTGCTTTTCCCAGCATTTTATACCTCTTTCAAATTTCTTTATACTGAAATTATAACAAATATGCTGATAATTTCAACAAATAAAAATCAATAATCATTCCAGCATAGATTCAGGATGTTCTTTTGCTTTTCTTTTGGGACAGGAAACTTTTAGTTTCGGGGACATCAATTACGTAGAAATAGTAAATTAAAATTTATTTTAATATTATTTTTTTTTCAAAAATAGTATAATTTATACCAAATGAATTTTATAACAAAACTTATATAAGGAAAAAGGTGCAATAATATGAAAAAATTTAAAAAAATATATATAGAAATCACACACATCTGCAACCTTAGTTGCCATTTCTGTCCAAAGAGTGACAGAAAACCAGAATATATGAATCTCGGTTCTTTTGAAAAAATACTTGATGAGATATAGCCTTTTACTGATTACATATACCTCCATGTAAAGG
>NZ_JBFHGC010000225.1:0-4371 GCF_041583315.1 Ilyobacter sp.
CTTGGATCAAGACACAAAAGACATTGTATATGAAGAGTTTTTAAAACTAAAAAATACCTTTGATATGAGTATAATTCTTGTGACTCATAATCAATATGAAGCCGAAGCACTTGGTGACAGAATACTTAGGATATAAATTTTCTTCTCCTTAATTGAACTTGATTATTACACTTGAACTAATAATTCTGAAAAATTTAATTGTAATTTTTTAATAATCTGAGTTTATCATGAGCTTTATATAGCTTTTTTCTTGATTCTTTTTAAACTGGTCTCTAGGGGCCTTTTTTTATTTTGAATTGTTTGATTATAAAAGTTGACTTTATAGGTAATTTATGGTAATCTCTTAAACAAGAAGAAAAATACTTAAAATACAGAATATAAGTGTAGTATAGTTTTTTAAAATAAATTTAATTTTTTAAGGAGGAGAACAGAATGGGTGTAATAATTAATTTAATTATTATGACTGTATTGATAGGATTTCTTTACAGTCTTCAGAAAAAATACGTATCTTTTACCAAAAGGGTATTCACAGCCTTAGCCCTTGGTGTTATATTCGGAGGTTTACTTCAGTTATTTTACGGAAGAGATTCTCAAGTTATCTCTGATTCAAACACATGGTTTTATGTTATATCTGGAGGCTATGTAAGGCTCCTTAAGATGATAGTGACTCCTCTCGTCATGGTTTCTATCGTATCTGCCATCATAAATATAAAAGACGGAAAGACATTTGGTAAAATAGGAGGAAGCGTAGTGGCCCTTCTGATCGGTACCACAGCAGTATCTGCTCTCATAGGAGTTGGATCTTCGCTTTTGTTTAAGCTTAGTGCAGTGGGAATGAGTGTTGGAGAGAGAGAGGCTTCTAGAGGAGAGCTGCTAGTAAGTAAATTATCCGGATTAGATACCTCCATGGCACAAAAATTAGTGGAGACTATTCCAACTAATCCATTTGCAGCAATGGCAGGTTCGGGAGATAATGCCACAATTTCAGTGGTTATTTTCTCTGCCTTTGTAGGAATAGCAGTTCTGGGAATTACTAAAAAACATCCAGAATCAGTGGAAACTGCAAGAAAATTTGTTAATTCGGCTCATGATATAGTTATGAGAATGGTAACACTAATACTGAGGCTGACTCCGTACGGAATAATGGCTCTCATGGTCAAGGTGGTTTCTACCAGTAATACCGGAGAAATCTTAAACCTTATAAATTTTGTACTTGCTTCATATGTAGCCCTGGCAGTTGTTCTCTTGATGCATCTTATGCTTGTAACTTTTGCAGGACTAAACCCTGTCATATATCTGAAAAAGATATTCCCTGTTTTAGCCTTTGCTTTTACATCCAGAACAAGTGCAGGAACTATACCGCTGAATATACAAACCCAGATAAAAAAACTTGGAGTCAGTGAAGGAGTAGCAAATATATCAGCATCCTTTGGTGCTTCCATAGGTCAAAACGGTTGTGCCGGGATATATCCAGCCATGCTTGCAGTTATGATAGCTCCCACTGTGGGAATAGATCCGACTAATCCTGTGTTTATACTAAAAGTAGTAGTAATAGTCGCTCTAAGCTCCTTTGGAGTCGCCGGAGTAGGAGGGGGAGCTACTTTTGCAGCCTTGATAGTTTTATCAGCTCTGAATCTACCTGTATCCCTTGTAGGACTACTTATATCAATAGAACCATTGATAGACATGGGAAGAACAGCGATAAATGTGAGTGGTGCCATGACAGCGGGAACTCTTACAAGTAAGTTTATAGGGGATTTTGATTCTGAAACATATGAAAATCAAGATATAGAGCTGGAAGAGAGCGTAAAAGAAATATAAGGTTCAAAGGAGGCGAAAGCCTCCTTTTTTTTCTTTTATTGGAGATAAAGTTTTTATTTTTTTCTGCTGCTCAGAAAATAGGAGGGGTCCGGGAACTCTTTAAAGTTTTTATAAAATCATTGTTAAAATAGCAAGGATAGCATTGACAAAAAGTATAAAAAGTGATATCATTTCGTGAGTTACGCATGGTAAAGGTCGTCAGCAACCTTTTAACCAGCGATTTTAATCTTTTGGAGGTGTTTAAATGTACGCAGTAATCAAAACTGGTGGTAAACAGTACAAAGTTGCAGAAGGTGACGTATTAAAGGTAGAGAAGTTGAATGCTGAAGTTAATACAACTGTAGAACTAACTAATGTTCTTCTTGTGTCTAAAGATGGAGAAGTTAAAGTAGGAGCTCCTGTAGTAGAAGGTGCAAAAGTTCTAGTAGAAGTAATTTCCCAAGAAAAAGGGAAAAAAGTTATTAACTTCAAATATAAGCCAAAGACTGGATACCATAGAAAAAAAGGTCACAGACAATTACTTACTGAAATCAAAATCAAAGCAATCGAAGCTTAATTAACTTATGACTGAAGTAGTTATAATTAGAAAAGAAGGCAGAATTGTCTTTTTTTCGGCAGAAGGACATGCAGGTTTTGCAGAACACGGAGAAGACATTGTTTGTGCGGCGTTGTCAACTGCTTTACAATTTCCTATAGCACATTTGGATGAAGTGTTAGATATTGTTCCCAGATATGAAATTTCTGAAGATGGACTGCTAAAAGTTGATTTTAGAGGTGTGGATCTAAAGGGTAACGATAGAGAGCTGAATGTATTGTTGGAAATGATGTATTTAACAGTTAAACAATTAGCTAGAGAGTATTCAGAATTTATAAAGCTTGTAGAGAAGGAGGAAAAGTAGATGTTATTTAGATTGAACATACAATTATTTGCAAAGAAAAAAGGTCAAGGTTCTGTTAAGAACGGAAGAGATTCTAATCCTAATTACCTTGGAGTAAAAAAATATGATGGTGAGGTAGTAAAAGCTGGAAACATCATAGTAAGACAAAGAGGAAACAAGTTCCACGCTGGAACTAACATGGGGCAAGGTAAAGATCATACTTTATTTGCTCTTACTGACGGATATGTTAAATTCGAAAGACACGGAAAAGACAAGAAGAAAGTTTCTATCTATCCTGAGAGAGTTTAATCGATTGGATGTTTAATCCCGGCCAGGCGCCGGGATTTTTTATATTTATAAAATTGCTGTTTTTTGGGGTGAAATCTGGCTTGGTAAAAGGCTTTGGAAAGTAGTGTTTGAAATTGCAAAATAAAAGATATTATAGTATAATATTTAGGTTGTGTAGGAAAAAATCCCATTAAAGGAGGGAATTAATTTGTTTATAGATGAGGTTGGAATTACGATAAAAGCAGGAGACGGTGGAGACGGAGCCGCTACTTTTAGAAGAGAGAAAGCGGTACAGTTTGGAGGGCCAGACGGCGGAGACGGCGGAAACGGCGGAAATGTAGTATTTGTCGCAGACAATAATATAAATACCCTAGTTGATTTTAAATATAAGAGAATATTTAAGGCTGAAAACGGGGAAAATGGTGCTAAAAAAAGAATGTATGGTAAAACAGGTGCTGACCTGGTTATAAAAGTTCCTATAGGAACCCAGGTGAGAGACCAGGAAACTGGAAAACTTCTGTTGGACCTGAATAATAACGGAGAAGAAAGAGTGCTCATAAAGGGCGGAAAAGGTGGACTGGGAAATGTACACTTTAAAAATGCAATCAGAAAAGCTCCCACAATGGCCGGAAAGGGTAGAGAGGGAGCAGAACTAGAGGTAAAGCTAGAGTTGAAACTTCTTGCAGATGTAGCCCTTGTAGGGTATCCTTCTGTTGGTAAATCAAGCTTTATAAACAGAGTTTCTTCTGCTAAATCAAAAGTTGCCAGCTATCACTTTACAACACTTTCTCCTAAACTGGGAGTGGTGAGACTAGAGGAGGGGAAATCTTTCCTCATGGCGGATATTCCAGGACTTATAGAAGGGGCTCACGAGGGAGTGGGACTAGGAGATAAGTTCCTGAAGCATATCGAAAGATGTAAAATGATATATCATGTAGTGGATGCAGCAGGATTAGAAGGAAGAACTCCTATAGAGGACTTCAAAAAAATAAATGAAGAGCTTCAGAAGTTTAGCCCTAAGCTC
This sequence comes from Ilyobacter sp., assembly GCF_041583315.1. Classification (NCBI taxonomy): domain Bacteria; kingdom Fusobacteriati; phylum Fusobacteriota; class Fusobacteriia; order Fusobacteriales; family Fusobacteriaceae; genus Ilyobacter; species Ilyobacter sp. Next base: position 4,012 of record NZ_JBFHGC010000225.1, read on the forward strand.
GCTTCAAAAAAACAAATAGTTATCGCAAATAAGATGGACCTTCTGTGGAATACAGAGCAGTATGAAGAGTTTAAAAAATTTATAGAGGATCAGGGTTTAGAATTTTATCCTGTATCGGTCATAATGAATGACGGTCTGAAAGAGGTAACTTACAGAACCTGGGAGATACTTCAGTATATAGAAAGAGAACCTCTTGAAGATGAGGCTGATATAAATGAGGTACTGAAGGCAATCAGAGGAAATAAAGAAGACTATATAATTACCCAGGATGAAGAAGGGGTGTACGTGGTAGACGGAAGAATAGTAGATGATGTACTGAATAAATATGTAATAACTATGGAAGAGGATTCTATAATAAAC
>NZ_JBFHGC010000226.1:0-4358 GCF_041583315.1 Ilyobacter sp.
CCGGCGGCCAGTGTGCTGGCAAGAAAGGATTTTAAAGGGAAAAAAATTATTCAGGGTCTTGTGTTTCTCCCTTTGATAATCCCTTCTTTTGTAACTAGTATGGGGGTGTATTTTACCTTCATAAGGCTGGGACTTTCGGAAACCCTGGCTGGAGTAGTATTCATACATACAGTACTTACCTTGCCGTACTATATTCATTCTACAGTTATAGGATATAGTACTCTCAACGAAAACTATGAAACAGTTGGTAAAATGCTGGGAGCAAACAGTCTACAGAGATTTTTTTATATAACGTTACCTCATATAATGCCTTCTGTCATCGCAGGAGGGAGTCTGGTAATAATAGTATCCTTTGCACAGTACCTTAACACCCTCATAATAGGAGGAGGGAAGGTCCTTACCATTCCGATTCTTATGTTTCCCTATATATCTGGGGGAAATATAAAGGTGGGGGCTGTATACAGCATATTTTATATATTCATGAATTTTGCTTTACTTTTTATTTTAGAGAAAAAAGTAAAGGGTATCTACAATAAAAAAATGACAGGGGACAGGGTATGGTAATTCTAAAAGATATAGGTAAGAGATACAAGGATTTTCAAATGATAAATTTTAATCTGAAAATAGAAGAAGGTGAGTTTGTAACTCTTCTCGGAGAATCTGGATGTGGGAAAACAACCCTTCTCAATATAATCGCAGGGATAACCGGGGACTATACCGGTGATGTATATATCCAAGGCGAAAATACAAGGGGGAAATCTCCAAAAGAAAAAGGTTTATCAATGGTCTTTCAGGACTCGCTTCTGCTGCCAAATCTAAATGTAGAGGATAATGTGGCTTTTGGTCTTAAAATGATGGGGATGGGGAAAAAAGAGAGACGACTTAAGGCAAGAAATGTACTTGAAGAGCTGGGACTGAGCGGTTTTGAAAAAAGACACCCCTATGACCTCAGCGGGGGTCAGAAGCAGAGAGTGTCCCTAGCAAGGGCACTGGTTATGGAACCTAAGCTCCTTCTAATGGATGAACCTTTCTCAGCTCTAGATGAGGGGCTGAGAGGAAAGCTACAGAAGCTTTTGAAAACAATTCAAAAGAAACATATGAGCACGGTGCTTTTTGTGACCCACGACAGAGACGAAGCTTTTTATCTGTCTGACAAAATAGCGGTTTTGGATAAAGGTGAACTTGCTCAGTTTGATACGCCTCTAAATCTTTATGAAAAACCAATGTCCCCTTTTGTAGCCAGATTTATCGGTATAAATAACATATTTACCGGGGAAATCAAGGATGGTATTTTTTATAGTAAAAATATAAAATTTCCAGTGGACTTTGATGATGCTGAGAAAATCTGTGTGGCTCTGAAGTCCGAAGATCTAAGGGTAACCCTGGAAGAACAACCAGGCGATAATGAAGGAGTTCTAAAAGGTAAAGTAAAGGACAGCTCGTTTAAAAGCGGTTTTTACTATTTTGACATTGAAATAGGCGGAGAGAGTATAGAGGTGGTTCAAAATCGTGTTGAATTTGAGGTGGAAAGTCAGATGGAACTTTATGTGAGATACAACAAGAATAATATTATTTTGATATAAACAGAGGTGCTTAAAATGCTGGACACACATGCTAGGAAACACGTACAGCCCCTTATCGTAAAAGTGGCTGACTTTTTCATGAAGTATAATTTTACTGCTAACCAGGTCACTATTATGGCTTTTTTTATGGGTATATCAACAGGGATTTTTATTTATTTAAAAAAACCCATGATAGCCATTACAGTGTTGTGGATATCCGGTCTTTTAGATGCAGTGGACGGAACAATAGCGAGAGAAAAGGGATCCACACCATTTGGAACAGTGATGGATATAACTTTTGACAGACTGGTGGAAATATCAGTCATACTGGGGCTAGCATTTAGATTTTCTCATACGAGGATGATAATGCTTATCCTGACATGCAGCATAATATTTTCTATGACTGTTTTTCTTACCACTGGAATGATGGCAGAGAAAAAAGGAACTAAGTCCTTTTATTACCAGGCAGGAGTTGCTGAAAGGACTGAAGGATTTATATTTTTTACGATGATGATGCTCTTTACAAGCTATATAAATCCAATAGGGATAGTATTTTTTTCAGCAGTTATTTTCACAGCATCTCAGAGGCTTATAGAGGCTAGGAAAATACTAGGATAGGTTTGATATTTCTTGTATAGGGGCTAAAACTAAATATTACCACACAGAAAAAGGAGTTCATATGAACCCCTTTTTCTTATTAAATCAATTTTTTATTTTCATAATCAGACTAAGATGTAGCAGTTTTTTTTGTCCACTTCCCATTAATAAGCTGGTAAATTAATTTTTGATGTAAAGTATCTTCTACTCCTTCTAAAAATTCTATGTACTTTGGAGTTATATCATAACCACCCCAAAATTCTGGATACGGAATAGGAGTTTCTTTAAATTTGTTTCTGATTTTATCAAAGTGATTTCTGAGTTCCTCTTTTTTTAAAATTGTTTTCCCGTCTTTTGTAGCCCATATTGTGATCTTGCATTCATTTGATTGCGCATTAAAATAATTTTCAGATTCTGTTACAGGGATTTTTTCAATATCACCTCTGATAAAAATCTGCCTATTCATTTTTTTGAAAAAGAAATGAACTCCCACACTGCAGTTGGAATCTGATTCTAAGAGATCATGTTCGTCATAATTTCCAAAAAATCTGAGTTTTTCATTTTTAAAGGACTTCAGAGGAACGGTATGCATTGCCAATCCAGACTGACATACTGTGCTAAGAGTCACTGTGTTTGGTAAATGTTCCCCCTTTTCATAGGCCTCTATAAGCCACTCGTGAAGATGCTCTAAGGGATATTGATGAAAGTCCTTTATAGGAAGTTTCCCTCTTTCGTAATCTACTTGATATGTTCTGAGATCTGAAACCATGTTTTCACCTCCTTACTATATATTCTTAGTTTTATGAATTTTCTGTTGTTTTCCTTTTGAATAAAAAAAGAAATTGTAAAAAAAGTAGATATTGAATAATTATCGAAAATTTAGGGTGCTCAATATTAGTTTTATTACAAAACAAAAAAAGCTGCCTTAAGTATAGGCAGCTTATAAGACTATTTAAATTTTATATCCAGCTCTCTAGGGTTGGTATTATCTTTTCCGACCTCTTTTTTTAATTTTTTTATAAACATTCCCATCTCGTCTGCACTTCCTACAATTCTGTTGAATATTCCGAGATATTCAGAAAGAATAGGATTGTCTATATCATAAGGGTATCTTATTATATGATCTATTTCGCTCCAGGCCTCTTCGAAAACCGTCCGCACCTGAATCTCTACAAGAACTTCCTTTTCGTTGGTGAGAGAGGCTCCTATGAGGTAATGGACCGATCTGTAGCCGTGTTCTCTCACGATTATATCGCAATTGTAGTCTTTTATTCCATCACGAAGCTTATCTAGGTTGTAATCACCTCTTCTGATATTTATCTGAGGGGTTTCCTTTGTCTCCCATAAGTCGATTATTTCTTCATGTATTGTTTTCCAGTCATCCTTAAAAAGATGAAGAACCCGAACCCCTATAAGGTCGGTGACGATTTTTTTATAAGTCTTAGAGTTGATACCTCTATCGGTATATTTTCTCCCCTTCCTTATTATTTTTTCAATAAGATGTTCCGGTTTTTTTACCCGACGTCTCACAGAATGTACATCTTTTAGTGCCATTATATGAAGAACGATCTCTTCTGCACGTTTTTCCATGAGGGGAACAAGTGCGGTATAATCCTGATATATTTTCTCAAGCTCACTCCACTCCAGTCCGGTACTTTTAAAATATTCCTCGTCTATGGAAAAATCTTTAAAAAAATTCTCTTTGTTTAATATTTCTGAACAGCTCATAAAATCACCCCATAACTTTCCTAATGCCTATATTACTTCAATCTTTTTAAAAAATCAATAAAATAAAAGGTCTACTCAATTTATTAAAGTAAAGTATTTATAGATACTAAAGACAGGGGTGGTAATTATGAATATGATTTCTTTGGAGGTTATGAAAGTTATTTGCTATTTTTATGGTTTTTTTAGCCTTGTGACACAGTTTAGTATATCTCCTGAAAAAACTCCCACCTGGCTCATTATCATCATATCCTTTGTCTCTGTATCAGTATTTATATTTATAATGTTGAGATTTAAAGAGGAACTCAACAGACGGCTAAACAGTATAAAAATGGACAGGGTTATAATAATGATGGTCTATCTCTCCATCGCAGGATATGCCACCTCACTGCTGGGAAGGGCCTATCCTCAGGGTGTGCTCTATATGCAGCTTTTCCTGGGTATAGGGGGTATGGTTTTAGATATTGTATATGC
>NZ_JBFHGC010000227.1:0-4337 GCF_041583315.1 Ilyobacter sp.
GGTGTAGGTGGACAATTAACCAATGGGACAGCTGAAGAAATAACAAAAAAAGCAAATAGTTTTGTAGAAAAAGTTAAAATTTCTAGAAAAAAAATGGAGGAATAAAATGAAAAAAAAAGTAGTTACTTTGGGAGAAATCCTTTTAAGACTTTCTCCTCAAGGAAATAAAAGGATTGTCAATTCTACATTTTTTGAGATAAATTATGGAGGAGCTGAAATAAATGTAGCTGTAGACCTTGCTAATTTAGGGATAGATACGAAACTTGTGACAAAAGCTCCTCAAAATGAATTAGGAGATGCTGCTTTACGCCACGCTAGAAGTTATGGAGTAGATATTTCTAACGTCGCAAGAGGTGGGGAAAAAATAGGTACATATTTTTTGGAGTCAGGTTTCTCAGTAAGAAGTAGTAAAGTTATTTATGATAGAAAGTATTCTGCTTTTTCAAAAGTATCGATAGATGAATTTGATTTAGACGCTATTTTTTCAGACGCTTGTCTTTTTCATGTATCTGGTATAACTCTTGCTGTAAGTTCTGAAGCTTTTGAATTAGCTGAATTTTTTATGAAGGAAGCAAAAAAAAGAGGTATCACAGTAAGTTTTGACTTCAATTATAGAAGCAAAGTGTGGACTCTAAAAGAGGCATCTAAGGGAATAAAAAAAATCTTGAAATATGTGGATATAGCTCTTGCAGGATATCTTGATTTTATAAATATACTTGGATTAGATATCGAAAAAGGTTGTCAGGATGAAACTATTCTAGACTGCTATCAAATTCTCTACCCTAAAGTTATGGAAAAATATAATTTTAAATATATAGTATCATCTGTTAGAAAAGTAGTATCTGCATCTAAAAATATCTATAGTGGTCTACTTTTTAATGGTAAGGAGATAGTAAGTTCTAAAGAATATGAAGTAGACATTATAGATAGAGTAGGTAGTGGAGATGCATTTACTTCGGGATTTTTATATGGATACCTCACAGAGGCAAATGATAATTATAAAATCGAATTTGCTTCCGCATCAGCTGTATTAAAACATACAATACCTGGAGACGCTAACCTTGTTGCAAAAAATGAAATTGAACAATTATTCAAAGGAACTGGATATGATGTAGGAAGATAATAAAAAAATTTATGATATCCCTAAAAAACAATGGAATTAATTAAAATAAATTATGAACATACCAAAATAATTGTTTTAACACTTTCGTATCGTTAAATTTTTAGAATATAAATATTACTAAAATCATAGTAGACACGGGTTCATTATTTTTCACTTCCACCATAAAATCCACAATTACAAATATTGTAGTTTTGAGATAAGAAGACCTGGCTTAATAGCTAGGTCTTTTATAATTTTATTTTTTATCATTTATCATTTATTTTTCAATAGGTTAAAAAGATGGATATTTATATAGATAACCTCTCTTCCCATTTTTTCACTCTTTAAAATACCTATTTCTTCCAGTGATTTTAAATACTTTGAAACAGTTTTCCTATTGGCAAATCCTTTTTCTACTAAATGAGATCCCTTTGTATAAATTTCAGTAAAAATAAATTCTATAAGCTCCTTACTGTAGATTTTAGGTAATATTTCTTTAACTTCAGTAATCGTATTATCCATCAATACTTTTATCCCTTTAGCAAGTTCCAGAGTTTCTTTCGATGTAAATTCTATAGCTTTCAATATATACAAGATCCACTCTTCCCAATTATTTTCTGTTGTTATTTTATTTAGAAGGCTGTAATAACTCTGCTTATTTTTTATGATATATGAACTTAGATAGAGAATTGGAGAATCCAATAGTTCTTCTTTGAGAAGATAAAGGATATTTAAAATACGTCCAGTTCTTCCATTCCCATCGTAAAATGGGTGAATTGCCTCAAATTGATAATGAGAGACTGCTAATTTTATTAATGGATCTACTTCAGTTTCTATATTGTAGTATTCTTCCAAATTGGCTAACAGATCTCTAATTAGAGATTCTCCAGTAGGAGGAGTATATATTACATCTCCAGTAAGAGAATTTCTGAGGGCTGTTCCAGGTATTTTTCTAATTCCACCTTTATTATCTTCTAGTATCTGCTGTATTTCCAATATAACATTAGTACTAATAAAACCATTTGACTTAACTAGATCAACCCCTTTCCAAAGAGCTTTTCTATAGTTGAGAACTTCTTTAGTATTAGGATCTATATTTTTTTCTGTCACAATAGATTTATAAAGGTTATCATTGGTAGTTACTATATTTTCTATTTCTGAACTGGCTTTAGCTTCCTGAAGGGCTAAGGAGCTTATCAGTATATCTTTATTTGGAATCAGCTCAGAATATGCTTTTAACTCTGCTAAAGCTCTACTGGCTTTATTTAGCTGTTTTAATACTGCTATTGTTTCAATTTCTATCTTTGGGGAATTAAATTGCATCTTTAAAAAACTAAATCATTGTTATCATTGGGCTTAAGGTAAATCAGTATTATTGAGATAAGTGTGGACAGTCTGAAAGCCAATAAAATGAAATTGACCACAAACAAAAATCATAATAATACCAAATAAATGTACAATAAATTATTTGTTGATTTACTAAAAATAAGAATTTGGGGTTAGATTTATTTTTTATAGGTTGCAATTATCGTTATGTTTAATTTTTCTCCTAAACTATTAGATTCAACCGTAGAAAAAAGTATATCAGTATCATCTTCATTTTTTTTATTAATCTCTTTTCGTACATGATTGGCTACATCAAAAGTTTCGTTTACTCCAAGTTCCTTTGATGCTGTTATATTTAATATTATATCTCTAATATCATTTATAGATTTCTGAGGGGATAAATTATTTAAAGCTTGTTGAGTAGCTTCTAAGGCTCTATTTTCTCCTTCTGCTTCTCCAAATCCTATAGCGACTAATCCTGAATTCGAGAGTGCATTTTTAATATCTAAATAGTCTAGTCCTATTAGACCTGTATGCGTACTCAAATCTGTTATTCCCTTAATGGCAATTCTAAAAAAATAATCTGAGTTTTCAAAAGGTTGTTTTAAATGTTTGTCCTCTGATATTATCAATGCATCTACAAGTTTTTTTAATTTTTCTACTCTTGAATACCCTTTCGAAATCAAATTAATAGAGTTAATGGAAACTAAAGCAATTGTTAAAATTCCTATATCTTTTGCTATTTCAGATACTTTAAATAATAAGTGTTCTTCTATACTATCATTCATTTCACTTGTTATAAATAAAACATCTAAATCTTTTAAGTATTTCTTTATCTCTTCTATATTTTTTTCTGAGTCATCCTCTAATTTAATTTTTATATCTGCTGAAGAATCCTTTAAAATTTGATTTTCTTCACTTATGGCAACATGTTCTATGAAATCTATTTTATTTTTAACTAAATAATTAATTTTATCTATCCCATATTTTCCTATCCCAATTACTTTTATTTTTAGCATCATTCCAGAAATATTAATTTTTTTCATTACTCTCCCCCTTTTCTTAAGTCTTAATCTAAACTAATCTAATATTCATTTTCTAACTTCCATTTAAAAAACTAAAGAAATAAAATAAAAAAGGAGAAAAAATCCTCCTTAATTTAACATTAAATTTTTTCATAAACCTGCTGATTGGCACTGTTTTTCTTTAACTTTCTGACTACTGTGTTTAAATTAGTTTCTACCTCATGTAAAAATAGAGTTCCTAAATTCATACGCTTCCCTCTAGGTACACGATTCCATTCATATCCTAAAAAAAGATCTCTAACACAAAATTTTTCACCACTGTTTAAATTATTCACTGTATTAATTGCTGTCTGTAAGTCGATACTCATAATAAAACCTCCTCCTTATAAAACAATAATGTTTAATTAACTGTTAATATTGATATCAACAATGTTGTTAATCAATTATAACTCTTTTTTTTCACTATGTCAATAAAAACAAATATAAATAAATGAAAGTACCATAATAACTATTTTGGCACATTCAAAAACGAACCCAGCAAAATCAACCTTAGAAGGACATCCAATTATGGGTGTCCTTTTATTTAGTATTTTTTACAACTTTGTTTGCGATATTCTCAATATTTTGTCCGCAGTTTTTCAATTATTTTTAAATAAAAAATATAATGTGTGTAAAATAATAAAAAAATTACACATATATTGAAAAAAAGGGTATAATATACCCATATATATTTTATTATAGTAATTAATTTAAAAATTTACACATATGGAGGTTTTTATGAAAGCAAATAACAATTTAAAATTCCTTCCCCCAGAGGTAGAAATTGAGACAATAGCAGTATTAAAACAGCTAAATAAAGCCAGTAGAGCTTTAGCAGAGTTAAA
>NZ_JBFHGC010000228.1:0-4332 GCF_041583315.1 Ilyobacter sp.
CAGTAAGACCTACAGATGTACTGCTAGAACCTTTAAAAATAGAGAAACACCTGAATACAGACCAGTTTAAGCTCTACAGACTCATATGGGAGAGATTTGTTATTTCACAATTGGCTCCGGTGAAGTTTAAGCAGTTTGAGCTTCTTACAAATTATGATAAGTATGAGTTTAGAGGCGTGGCAAATAAAATAATTTTTGATGGTTATTATAAAGTATTTAAAGGTGAAGATGAGATAGAATCAGTAAACTTTCCTTCTATAGCCCAGGGAGATGTCCTTGTGCTGGAAAAACTGGGAGTAAAAGAGGGTATCACAAAGGCACCTGCAAGACTGACTGAATCCTCCCTTGTAAAGAAACTGGAATCAGAGGGGATCGGAAGACCTTCTACCTATGCATCAATAATAGAAACTCTTAAAAAGAGAGAATATGTAATAAGCGAGGGAAAAAGCTTTGTGCCTACATCGCTGGGATACGAGGTCAAGGAAAATCTCCAAGAAAACTTCCCTCATATATTGAACGTAAAATTTACTGCTGAGATGGAAGAGAAGCTCGACCGTATAGAGGAAGGTGAGCTTGACTGGAAGGAAACTCTGAAGGAGTTCTACGGAGACCTTTCAAAATATCTCACGGTTTTTGAAAAGAAAGTAGAAGAGATGGAAAACAGGATCATTCTGTCAGATGTACCTTGTCCCTGCGGAAAGGGAAAGATGCTGATGAAAAGCGGAAGATTCGGTAGATATCTCAAATGTGAGGATGAAGAGTGTCAGGAGAAAATATCCCTTAAGGGAATAGACATCCCCAAAGAACAGATAGAAAAAGGGGAGATAATAGTAAATGAGGTAGTACAGGAAAGAGAGAAGCTCAAGAAGGGAAAACCTACAGATGTCTACACAGATAAGGGTGCTAATCTTTTCCTGAAAGCAGGTAGATTCGGAAGTTATCTCGAAAGTGAGAACTTTGCAGAGGACGAAATCAGGACTCCTCTTCCTTCTGAAGTGAGAAAGATGCTTGCGGAAAACAGGATAATAGAAAAAGACGGAGTAGTACAGCTAAATTATATTCTGAAAAAAATAGAAGAGGAAGAGGCTGAGCTCATAAGAAAAGCCGGACCTTGTGAAAAATGTGGAAGTCCTTTTGAGATTAAAAGGGGAAGATGGGGAAAATTCCTGGCTTGTACAGGATATCCTGAGTGTAAAAATATAAGAAAACTCCCTAACGATAAAAAGAAAGATACTGATAAAAAGAAATAAACCCGCTCAGGCGGGTTTTCTTTATTGGGATAAAAAAACTTCCTATAATTTTTAAAATATTGTATAATAAGGATAAATTGTATAGTGTAAAAAGTATAGAGGAGTAGATTATTTATGATAAAAGAGGTAGTGGTAGTAGGGGCAGGTCTTGCAGGAAGTGAGGCAGCCTATCAACTGGCCAAAAGAGGAATAAAGGTAAAACTTTATGAGATGAGGCCCGTAAAAAATACAGAGGCACATAAAAGTGAGAAATTCGGAGAGCTGGTATGCAGTAATTCACTAGGATCCAATGCGACTTCCAATGCATCGGGACTGATGAAAGAGGAGCTGAGACAGCTAGGATCGCTTCTGGTAAAAGTAGCCGATAAACACAAGGTACCTGCAGGACAGGCACTGGCTGTGGACAGGGAAGGGTTTTCTCAGGAGATAACGGAAATCCTGGAAAACACGGAAAATATAGAGATAATAAGAGAGGAACTGACAGAGCTGCCTAAAGACGGAATAGTACTTATCGCCAGCGGGCCTCTTTCATCGGAAAGTATCTCAGAAGAGATCAGAAAGAGAACTCAGGATGAATATCTGTATTTTTATGATGCAGCAGCACCAATAATAACATTTGATTCTATAGATAAAAATAAGGTGTACTTTCAGTCGAGATATGACAAGGGAGACGGAGAGTATATAAATTGTCCGATGGATATAGAGGAGTATACAAATTTTTATAATGAACTGATAACTGCAGAAAGGGCTCCTTTAAAGTCTTTTGAAGAGGAAAAACTTTTTGAAGCCTGTATGCCTGTGGAAAAAATGGCAGAGAGAGGAGAAAAAACTCTTTTATTCGGACCGCTGAAACCAAAGGGGCTTACTAATCCCAGACATCCGGATATAAAGGATTATGCAGTGATTCAGCTGAGACAGGACGATAAAGACGGAAGACTATATAATATGGTAGGATTTCAGACAAACCTCAAATGGGGAGAGCAGAAGAGAGTCTTTTCAATGATACCAGGTCTTGAAAATGCAGATTTTGTGAGATACGGGGTCATGCACAGAAATACATTTATAAATTCTACAAAACTTCTGAATAATACCCTCAATCTGAAATCTGATGAGAATATATATTTTGCAGGACAGATAACAGGAAGTGAAGGCTATGTGGCTGCAATGGCTACGGGAATGATGGCTGCTATTAATATAGCCAACAGACTGGAAGGAAAAGAGGAATTTGTACTAGATGACAGAAGTGCTATAGGGGCGATAATTAAGTACATAACAGAAGAGAAAAAGAATTTTCAGCCTATAGGACCTAATATAGGAATACTGAGACCTCTTGAAGGTAAAAAAATAAGAGATAAGAGAGAACGTTATACAAAGGTGGTAGAAAGAGCCCTGGATTATCTAAAGGGAAAACTGGGGGAAGAATAGTTCTTTTGGGGGATAGTCATGGAAGCTGTTTTATTGGACAAACTTATAAAAGATTTTATATACTTTGAGGAATTTGGAGACGGTAAAAGTCTGAATACCATAAAATCCTTTAAAAAAGATCTTGGACAGCTGAGGGATTATCTCAGCAGAAAAGAGAATATAAATAATCCTAAGGATATAAAAGAGATGGCCCTCAGGGGTTTTTTGATAGAACTTCAAAAGGAAAATATAGGGAAAAGGTCTTTAAACAGGAAGATATCTTCTCTCAGAACTTTTTTCAAATATCTAAAAAATCAGGGATATATAGAAAAAAATCCTACGATTCTTCTGACTGGACCGGCTTTTAAGGCCGAACTTCCTGAAATTCTTATCAAGGATGAAATAGACAGAATCAGAGAGGTCATAGATACAGAAAAAACAAACGGAATCAGAGACAGGCTCATTGTGGAACTTTTGTACTCTAGCGGAATAAGAACCGGGGAGCTCCTTTCTCTGGGAGAGAGCCTCTTTGACATGGAAAAGAGACAACTCAGAGTCACAGGCGGAAAGCAGCCCAGAATTGTATTTTTCAGTGAAAGAGCGAGAGAATATTTCAAAAGATATGTAGAATCAAAGAGGAAAAAATACGGCGATAAGTATACCGAGGATATACTCTTTGTGAATGGTTCCGGTACGAGGCTCAGCGACAGATCTCTGAGAAGAATAGTGGAACGTTATGCTAAAAAAGCCGGGATAGAAAAAGAGATAAGTCCTCACACTTTTAGACATACTTTCGGAGTGTATATGCTGTCCCACGGCATGGGCCTTGTGCATCTGCAGGAACTCATGGGACACGTGAGTGTAGAGAGCACTAAAATATATGAAGAATTTGTGAATAAGCCTAAAATTTTAAAAGGATATAATAATTACTGATAGATGACTGAGGTGGCAGATGGAAAAATTTAGAGCAACGACGATAATAGCTGTAAAAAGAGATAACAAGGTGGCCATAGCAGGAGACGGACAGGTGACTTTCGGAGACACTGTATTTAAAAGCGGCGCCAAGAAGATAAGAAAGATGTACGACGATACCATACTCATGGGATTTGCAGGAAGTGCTGCAGATGCCTTTGCCCTCTTTGACAAATTTGAGGGGAAGCTTGATGAGTTCGGAGGGAACCTGAAGAAAGCATCTGTAGAGCTGGCAAAAGAGTGGAGACATGATAAGGCTCTGAGGGTTCTCGAAGCCATGCTTGTGGTAGCAGATAAGAATAATGTGTTGATTGTGTCTGGAAACGGAGACGTAATAGAGCCAGATGACGGAATAGCGGCAATCGGAAGCGGAGGAACTTATGCCTATGCTGCAGCGAAGGCCCTTGTAATGCACAGTGAACTGGGGGCTCCCCAGGTAGCTGAAGAGGCTCTCAAGATAGCTGGAAATATGTGTATATATACAAATCTCAACATCAGTGTTGAGACTCTTTAGAGGAGGTTTACAATTGGCAAAGATAAAAAAATGTATCGGCTGCGGAGTAGAACTGCAGAAGGAAAGCTCTGAAAAACAGGGGTTTATTCCTAAAAGTGTGCTAGAAAGTAAAAAAGAGATCTACTGTCAGAGATGTTTTAAGATAAAAAATTACGGAGAATATCTTCCTGTGGAAATGACGAAGGAAGACTA
>NZ_JBFHGC010000229.1:0-4286 GCF_041583315.1 Ilyobacter sp.
GACCAAAGAATAGAGACACTGGCCACAATAATACCTCTTACCCTTACAAGCAGAATAAAAAAGCAATTAAAAAATGGAGAATATAAGGAATATGAGGTAAGCAAAATAAAACAGGGATTAAGACGAATAAAAAAATCCTTTGATATTTTAGTTTCAAAAGGATATCTTCTAGATTATCGAGTTGAAGAGATAAAAGATATAAAAAGTTATAGGTTCATGTATAACTTCAATCCTGAAAAAGATAATAATTGCCATATATCAAGCCTTATTGAAAATAAAACTCCGAAGAAAATAGCAAATAAGACCACTGAAAATAGCGATAAGTTAGATTTAAATGAGTTTTCTGAAAAACTTCAGGGAGAGATAAAAAAAGCAAAACGTAATATTTTTGTTTCAAAATCTTGGAATAAAAGAGTGGATAATAAATTAAATAAACTTTATAAAGAAGAAGGTGAAGAATACGTAATAAATATTTTAAAAATATTGTATTCCAACCTTAATACTGAGATAACGAAAACTCTAGTTTCTTATATAAATGGTATTATAAAGAATCTAAAAAATAAAAATATGGAATTGTTCAGTGAAAAAATAGAAACTCCTGAAATAGTTCTGGATACCTCTAATAAAAAAACAAAGATAAAATCATTAATCAAAGAGACATCAAATATAGAGGATGCCGAAATCATAGAAGCGCCAATAAGAAAGAAAGAGGTTTTAGGAGAAGATCCTATTACCAAATTACTCTTGGAACTATATGACAAAATGAATGAAGAAGAAAAACTAGATATCAGAGAAAAAGCAATAAAAAAATATTTAAAAACAACCAACAGTAAAACTTTTACAAATATTCATGAAAAAATATTTAAAACAATGGAAAGAATCTATGTATCTCAGATATTAAAAGAAGAAAAAGGTTTTGCCTAATATAAAAATTAGATAAAGATATTCTTATAATATATCTGGGATGATAAAACGGGTAAATAATATGTCAGTAGAAAGAAGTTTTATAAAGAAAAAAATAAGAATTTAATAGAAACACTCAGTCAAAACAGATATAAATTGTAATCCTTCATAAATTATAATTTATTATTTGAATAAATATATTTAGAATTTTACTTGCAATTCAAGTTTGAAATCTTATGAGGATTATCATCCTTTATAAATTATATTTAGAGATGTATAGTTGAGTTTATTATTTTTTATACTTATGCTATAATCTCACATGAGGAGGCTTAAACATGATCATACAATTTTTATTTATATTCGGAATTACCTATCTTGGAGAGATTGTAAGTAAGTCTTTTGGTTTACCAATTCCAGGAACGGTATTGGGAATGTTACTCATGTTTTTTCTTTTAAGTTTAGGAATATTAAAGTTGAATCAGATTGAAAAAGCTGCTAATATTTTACTTATAAACATGGCAATATTCTTTCTTCCTCCTGGTATAAAGCTTATTAATTCTCTTGAAGTTTTAAAAGGAAATTGGATAAAATTGATATTTATAGCAGTCATAACTACTTTGCTTACGATGGTTGTGACAGGCAAAGTAGTTGATTTTTTTATAAGGAGAAAAAAATGATAAAATCTATTTTATATAATCCCTTATTTGGTATAATTTTAAGTCTATCTACTTTTGAATTGGGAAAAAGAATTTATATGAAATGGAGATACCCTATATTTAATCCACTCATGATATCAATTACTTTAACAATTTTATTTCTTTTAAAATTTAATATTCCTTATGAAGCCTATTCTAGTGGTGGAAATATAATAATGTTTTTTTTAGGGCCAGCTACAGTGGTTTTGGGCGTTTCTCTATATAAACATACCCAAAGGTTGAAAGAGTATTTTTTTCCAATACTAGCAGGGGTTGTAGCGGGGTCATTTACAGCTGTATTATCTGTAATAGTTTTAGGAAAATTATTTGGTCTGAAAAAATTATTGATATTATCCATGATACCAAAATCAATAACAACTCCAATAGGAATAGAACTTTCTAAAAGCTTGGGTGGAGACCCTTCTATAACAGTAGTTGGAATAATGATTACAGGAATTACAGGGGCTATATCTTCTCCATTTATTTGTAAATTTTTTAAAATTGAAAATAAGATATCGAAGGGGATAGGAATAGGAACATCAAGTCACGCAGTAGGTACGTCTAAGGCCATTGAAATGGGGGAAATAGAGGGTGCAATGAGTGGTCTTGCAATAGGAATGGCAGGATTAGTCACTATATTTTTAGTTCCTCTTTTAACAAAGTTTTTAATTTGAGAGCATTTATTAAAATCACAATAAAAAGGCTCATATGAGCCTTTTCATTGTGATTTTTCTTTTATGATTTTAGAGAGCATCTCTTTTATACCTACATCTACATTTTTAAAAGTAATTTTAAACTGCAGAGACTCAAAACTATAAGAGTCCAAAATTTTTCCTATACTATCTTCTAAAAATGTATAATTAAGTGATTCTAAAGAATAAAAATCCAGGATAATATTTTTCTTTTTCTTTAAACTTTCAGAAATCTTTTCCAAAAGTATAGCAGGATCGTGGTCTATAAAATTTATAATTTTAATAGTCATTTTTAATCACCTCTCATTAAAAAGGTACAAATAATGGATAGAAATTCCTTTTTAAAATTTATTTTATTTCTATCAGAACAGGACAATGATCAGAGCCTGTTACTTCGTCAAGAATCTCAATTTTTTTTATATTTGAAATAAAGTCTTTGTTGACACAGTGGTAATCTATTCTCCAGCCAATATTTTTTTCTCTTGCTTTGAATCTGTATGACCACCACGTATATTTTATTTCATCAGGATGCAGATGTCTAAAGATATCAATATATCCTGAATCTAAAAATTTGGTCATCCATTCCCTTTCTTCAGGTAAAAATCCAGGATTATTAGTATTACTTTTAGGATTTTTAAGATCAATCTCTTGATGAGCAATATTATAATCACCGCATAAAATAATATTTTCTCCATTTTCTACAAGAGAATTACAATAATCTAAAAGATCGGAACAAAATTTTAATTTATAATCAAGTCTTTTTCCTTTTTCTTGACTATTTGGGAAATAACAGTTTATAAGAGTGAAATTATCAAATTTAGCCTCGATATATCGTCCCTCATCATCAAAGATACTTACATCCATGTTTTTTACAGATAACGGTTTTGTTTTGGAATAAAGAGCCACTCCGCTATAACCTTTTTTTTCTGCTGATTCAAAAAAAGAATAATATCCCGGAACTTCTTTGATTTCATCCATCAGCTGATCTTCAGAGGCTTTAGTTTCCTGAAAACATAAAATATCCGGAGAAAACTTTTCAAAGATATCTTGAAAAGCACCTTTTTTTTCAACAGCTCTGATACCATTAACATTCCAAGATAAAATTTTCATAAATTATAAAGCTCCTTTCTGAAGATATCTTTTTAGTTTTGCTATTACCATATTTACAGCAATTTTATTTTCTCCACCCCTAGGGATAATAACATCAGCATATCGTTTGCTTGGTTCACAAAATTCAAGGTACATTGGTTTTACTGTTTTTAAATATTGATCTCTAACTGATTGAAAGGTTCTTCCTCTTTCATGTATGTCTCTCTCGATTCTTCGTAGTAGCATCTCGTCAGCATCTGTATCTACAAATATTTTGACATCAAACATTTTTCTGATTTCAGGCACTGCAAATAATAAAATTCCCTCTACAATTATTATTTTTGAAGGTTGGATAGTTACCGTTTCTTCTTTTCTAGAATGAGTTTTGAAGTCGTATATTGGTCTCTCTATAACTTGGTTTTTTAAAAGAGTTTCCAAGTCTTTCTTCAGAAGCTCAAATTCAATAGAATCTGGGTGATCAAAATTTACATTTGCTCTTTCCTGAATAGACATATCCTTAAGCTCTTTATAATAAGCATCTTGAGCCACCAAAACTGCATCTTCCGATTTGAATGCCTTGACTAAATTTTTTGCCACAGTGGTTTTTCCGCTCCCACTACCTCCTGCCACTCCGATAATGATGCAATTTTTCATTATTTAATTTCCTCCTGCTTATATTCAAAAATTGGATATTAAATTGCTAAAAAGTATTTTTTTATTATACAATACTTGAGATAAAATATCAATAAATCAAAAGAAGACAGCATTTGCTGTCTTCTTTTGTGTAAATTATTTTTACCAGCCACCAGAACCAGCTCTTCTAGAGCTAACAGCCCAGCCACCGGAACCAGCCCTTCTAGAGCTAACAGCCCAGCCACCAGAACCAGCTCTTCTAGAGCTAACAGCC
>NZ_JBFHGC010000230.1:0-4257 GCF_041583315.1 Ilyobacter sp.
CCTGCTGACATTCAAAATGAAGAGATGCCAGAAGAGAGGTTCGGAATACTTTTGAATCAGGAACTGGATCTGTTCCCGTCACTTCATATTCCAAAGCTGGATATGACAAAGGTCAAAGAAGCTGTGGAGCTTATGAAAGTGTCCAAGAGACCGCTTATTATTTCAGGTGCCGGAGTCATAAGAAGTGGGGCAGCAGAAGAACTTTATGAATTTGCCACAAAAAACAACATTCCTGTGACCTCTTCCCTCTTAGGACTTGGAGGTTTTCCTGGAGACAACAAACTATTCCTGGGAATGGGCGGAGTACACGGAAGTATAGCTACAAATATTATAATTCAGGAAGCTGATTTTGTACTGGCTGTGGGAACCAGATTTGATAACAGACTTACATGTGATTCAGACGGATTTCTAAATCAAGCTAAAGTGGTACATATAGATATAGACCCGGCAGAAAATAAAAAAATAATTGTAGCCGATGTATTTATCCAGGGTGACGCAAAAGAAGCCCTGAATAAAATGGCAGAACTCAGTGAAGGTAAAAAAGAGCAGTTATGGCTAGACAGGGTAGATGAGCTCAAAGGGAAATATTCTCCTACTAAATTTAGTGAAAAATATTCTTTAGAACCTAGAAGAATATTTGAGATTCTGAGCGACAAAACTGATGAAAATGCTATAATAACAACAGATGTAGGTCAGCATCAGATGTGGGTTGCCCAGTATTACAAATTTAGAAAACCAAAAACTTTTATAACTTCAGGTGGTGCAGGAGCAATGGGATTTGGTATCCCGGCAGCCATAGCAGCCAAGATAAAAAAACCTGATACCACAGTTATTTCTGTAGTGGGAGACGGTGGGTTTCAGATGTGTGTAGGGGAGATAATAATGCTGAAGCAGTACAATCTTCCTGTAAAAATAATGATCATAAACAACGGGACTCTTGGAATGGTAAAACAACTCCAGGATACCTTTAAAGGCGGAAAGCATTTCGGAGTATACCTAGATGTAAATCCAGATTTTATGGGGATAGCAAAGGCTTACGGGATAAAAGGTGTGAGAGTCACCAATGAAGAAGAGCTTACAAAAGCCTATGATGAAAATATTGACACAGATGAACCAGTTATAATAGAATGTGTCTTAGACAGAAAGAAAAATGTATATCAGACACTTGTGCATCCAAATCTATAAAAAATAAGGAGCGAAGATATGAAAAGAGAACTTTTGATAACGGCGAAAAATAAAATAAGTGCTCATTCCAGAATTTACAATTTATTTAGTAAGAAGGGTTATGAATTGGAAAGTGTTGTTGCACATCCTTGTAAAAAAGACCCTGAAAACATCAGAATGACTCTCGCCGTCGTCAAAAGTGATCAAGCTCTCTTAGAACAGATAAGACAGAATCTGTATAAAATAGTCGATATAATAAGCGTAGAGATAGTATAAAGGTTTCAACACCATTAAAATAAATACAAAAAAACAAGGGGGAATAGAAAAATGGCAGTAACTGTATACACAGAAAAGGACTGTAACATCGAAATCTTAAAGGGGAAAAAAATAGTAGTAGTTGGATTTGGAAGTCAAGGGCATGCACATGCTTTAAATCTTTTTGATTCAGGTGTAGATGTGACAGTAGGTTTAAGAGAGGGATCTCCTACAATGGAGAAAGTAAGAGCTGCAGGTCTTAAGGCAGATACAATTGCAAATGCAGTAAAAGGTGCAGATGTTGTAATGCTTCTTATCCCAGATGAATCTCAAGGAAAAATCTACGCTGAACAGATCGAGCCTAACCTTAAAGAGGGAGCTTACCTAGGATTCGGACACGGATTCAACGTTCTTTATAATATTGTAAAATTAAGATCAGACTTAAACGTATTCTTAGCAGCGCCTAAAGGACCTGGACACATGGTTAGAAGAACTTTTGTTCAAGGAACAGGTACACCAGGACTTATAGCTATAGAGCAGGATCCTTCAGGAAATACAAAGGAAATTGCACTTGCATGGGCTCAAGGATTTGGAGGAGCAAGAGCAGGGATCATCGAAACTACATTTAAAGAAGAAACTGAAACTGACCTTTTTGGTGAGCAGGCAGTTCTTTGCGGAGGAGTTACTGAGCTTATGAAAGCCGGTTTCGAAACTCTTGTAGAGGCTGGATATGAGCCTGAAATGGCGTACTTTGAATGTGTACATGAGATGAAGCTTATCGTTGACATGATCATAGACGGTGGATTCACATCGATGAGAGACTCTATCTCAAATACAGCAGAGTACGGAGATTACATCACTGGAACTAAAGTAATCACTAAAGAGTCTAGAGAAGGAATGAAGGCAGTATTAAAAGATATCCAAGACGGTACATTTGCCAGAAACTTCATAAAAGAGTGTGAAACAATGGAATTTATGAACGAAAAGAGAAAATCTGAGCAAGAGCACCAGGTTGAAAAAGTAGGAAATGAATTAAGAGGAATGATGTCTTGGCTTAAAAAATAAGCTGAGAAATAAAATCTAAAAGATTTAATGGGCAGCTGTCTTGGGAGAGGAACTTTTCCCTGACAGCTGCTCTAGTACTATCGGGGTATATAAAAAAGATAAATATTTTAAGAAGGTATAGGGGGAGAATTATGTTTAGCTATTTTATAAGTTTGGTGATGTTGATTTCAGCTTATTTTATTTACGGGAAATATCTTGAGAAGAATTTTGGAGTGGATTCGAGAGCTACACCTGTGACTACTATGAGTGATGGGGTAGACTATGTGGAGATAAATTGGAAAAAAGCACTTCTCATTCAGTTTCTGAATATAGCAGGTCTGGGTCCAGTGACAGGAGCCATAGCAGGAGCTATGTGGGGTCCTTCTAGTTTTCTGTGGATAGTATTCGGGTGTATTTTTGCCGGGTCTGTGCATGACTATTATGCAGGACTTATATCCATGAGACATTCCGGAAAAAATATTCCTGAACTGATAGGAGAGTATTTAGGAAAAGGTGCAGAAAGATTTATAAAAGTTGTTACGGTAATACTTCTTATAATAGTCGGAATAGCTTTTATAACAGGACCTGCAGAAATAATGAAAAGTTACACAGGAATATCCAAAGGAATATGGCTAATTTTAATAGCAATTTATTATATTATAGCCACAATGCTTCCCATTGATAAGATAATAGGTAAAATATATCCGTTTTTTGGAGCTTCTCTTATAATAATGGTAGTTGCTCTTATGTCATCACTTTTAATCAAGGGATATACTATTCCCGAAGTGTCATTTCAGAACCTTCATCCTGCAGGAAAACCTATTTTTCCATTTATGTTTGTAGTGATATCTTGTGGAGCGATCTCTGGATTCCACTCTACCCAGAGTGTACTTATGGGAAGGTGTCTAAAGAGTGAATTTTCCGGAAGGAAGGCCTTTTACGGAGCTATGATTATAGAGGGTATAGTGGCTCTTACATGGGCTGCCATCGCCATAGCATTTTTCGGAGGAACAGAGGGTCTGGCACAAAGTGGTGGCGGAATGGTGGCTATAAGCAAGATATCCACATCTCTTTTGGGGAAAGCCGGAATTGTTCTGGTAGGCTTTGGAGTTATTGCATTACCGATTTCTACGGGAGATACTGCCTTTAGAAGTGCTAGACTTACTATAGCAGATGCAATTGGAATTGAGCAAAAATCATTCAAAAATCGTATTTTAGTTTCTGCTCCGTTATTTTTAATAGCAGGGTTTATGTCTCAGCTTGGATTTACCACCTTATGGAGATATGTTGCTTTTACAAATCAGATACTTGCAACGTTTACTCTCTGGATGTGTACGTATTTCCTTATTAAGAATAACAAAAATATGTGGGTCACCGGAGTTCCTGCAGCTTTTATGACAGGGATAATGACATGTTATATTTTAATGGCTCCAGAGGGATTAAGGATGACTGGATCTATTCCATATTTTAGTGGAATATTTGCAGCAATAGCTTCACTTATAATAGTATTCAATAAAAGTAAATCCAGCAAAAAGGTTGAATATTTGGAAAGAGCTTAGACTCTTTTGCAGAAAGAGCCGTTTTTTTTAGACGGTTCTTTCTTCAAGGAGATAACTGCTTTAAAAATGCGTTGACATTAAACAAAAGATGAGTTATAATAAGTCGATTTGAAAAAAGTTGGTGAAAAAATCAAGTTTTTTTAGGATATTTCGTATCTGGAAAATGCAATTAGTTATAGCGTATTGTTTTGTTGGTAAAGATTAAAGATGGCAGTTGCCAAGACTTTAATAGACC
>NZ_JBFHGC010000231.1:0-4250 GCF_041583315.1 Ilyobacter sp.
CCTGACCCAGAGAGCCGGAGAATTAAAAGGGAAACTAGAATATATTGTCTTAAGCAAAAACTAATACGACGGGAGGAGAGACAGTGAAGAAATTCATCACATTATTTTTAATTATTATTTCTTTGTCAGCATGTAAAAATGATAATAAGCTGAACTCGGCTTCGAAAGAGGGAGAGAATATCCAAAATAATTCTGTGGAGACAGAAGAGGTACATGGAATTCCTGCAGAATCTCAAAATACAGATTCAAAAACTTCCCACGAGTTTTGTTATATAGATAAAGCCAAATCAGAAAAAGATCCAGAACTTGAAGAACTTTATAAAAAACTTTCACAACTTCAGACCAGTGCTGATGAGATGTCAAAATATCCGAAAACTTCAGATATATTAAAGGATATAACTAAAGATATAGGTAATATAAAGGGACTCATTGAATATAGAAGCCTTGAAATAAATGCAAAGATTTAATGAAATAATAAGAAGGGCTTGTAAAGCCCTTTTTGTGTTTTTTTTGATTTCATTATATAATTGACTCAGTGTAAAGAGGGGGTATTTATGGAAAAAATTTTACTTTTAGAAGATGAAGATAAAATGAGAAAGGTGGTAAAAAACTTTCTTGTAAAAGAGGGTTACGAGGTTGTAGAAGCCTGTGACGGACAGGAGGCTTTAGACCTGTTTTATGAGCACACCTTTGATCTTGCCATTCTGGATGTAATGGTTCCAAAAGTTGACGGCTGGACCATATGCAGGAAATTCAGAAAAGAATCTAAAATTCCCATCATAATGCTCACTGCAAGAAGTACCGAGGATGATGAGCTGTTTGGATTTGATCTAGGTGCAGATGAATATGTAACAAAACCTTTTAGTCTGAAGATACTACTGGCCAGGGTAAAGGCACTTTTAAAAAGAAAAGACTCCATCGTTGAAGACAACAGTCTGAAGGTTGGGAACTTAGAGATCGATTCCAAGAGTCACAGGGTGATTTTCTGTGATAAACTTTTGGATTTGACTCCCAAGGAATACGATATGCTTTTTATGATGGTAAAAAACAAGGATATGGCTATTTCCAGGGAAAGATTTTTAAATCAGATCTGGGGTTTTGATTATTTTGGAGACCTTAGAACTGTAGACACCCATGTAAAACAACTGCGTAAAAAACTTGATGGCAAGCATATTAAAACTGTCCGAGGAGTCGGATACAGGTTTGAGGAGGAGTGATGAAGGGGAAAATAAGCAGGGATATATTTTTCTATATGATGATAATATCCATACTGCCAATATTTCTGATATATCTTTTAAATGCCACTCTTCTGGACAGTTACTCCCTAAATAAAAAAAAGGAAGAACTTCATAAAATATCAAAGATTCTCACAGAGGGAGACGGCAACATAGATATACCCAGACTGAAGAGAGAGAGCAACGTGGAAGTGTATTTTCTCAATATAGAGGACAGGTATCAGTACCGTATTGATGAAGATGTGAGAGGGATTTTAGATGATCTGGACTGGAATAATGTAGAGATTGGTGTTAATTTTCAGAAGGTATATCAGAAGGAACAGGGAATAAATCTTTTGGTTAATATAACCAAGATAACAAATCAGATGTTTCTTGTGATTACCACACCAATATCATCTGTGGAAAATTCTGTAAAAATAAGCAGAGAGTTCTATTACTACAGCTTTTTTCTGGTAGCATTTTTATCACTGCTTGTTTCATATCTTTTTTCAAATAAGGTTTCAAAACCTATTATTTCTCTTGAAAAAAATGCTAAAGACATAGCTCAGCTCAATTTTGATGAAAAATTGGATATAAAAACAGGGAATGAGCTTGAAAGTCTGGGGACAAGTATAAATACTATGTCTGAAAAACTCGAAAATGCCATTGACAATCTTAAACATGCCAATACTCAGCTGGAAATTGATCTAGAAAATGAGAGAAGGCTGGAAGTGATGAGGAGAAGCTTCATATCCAGTGTAAATCATGAGCTGAAGACACCTCTTGCAATCATGAGAGTCTATGCAGAAGGGCTTCTTGAAGGTGTAGCCAGTGGAGAAGAGGTAGAGGAATACTGCACCACCATTGTGGAAGAGGTGGAAAATATGGAGAAGATAGTGAAGGAACTCCTGTATTTTTCAGAAATAGAGGCCGGGTATAAGAAGGCTGAAATGGGAACTTTCAGAATAGATACTCTTGCTAAAAAGATACTGGAAAAGTATTCTCACGATTTCAAGGAGAAAAATGTCCAGGTTGATTTTTTAATCAGTGATATCAGTGTAGACGGAGACATTAAGCTAATTGAAAGGGTTATGGAAAATTTTTTCAGTAATGCCGTGAACTATGTACCTGAAAACGGCAAGATTAAGATTGGAGGAGTATCTGACGGTGATTCTATAAAAATAACAGTCTTCAACAGCGGGGAGAAAATTCCAGAAGATAAAATAAATGAGATATGGAAGCCTTTTTTCAAACTGGATCAGGCAAGGACTAGAAAATACGGAGGTACCGGACTGGGTCTTTCTATTGTAAAGAAAATCCTGGATATACATGATTCTAGTTACGGCGTTCGTAATCTGATAGACGGTGTGGAATTTTTCTTTACTTTAAAAAATTCCAGATAAAAAATCTAATAAAAAAATACAGGTATAAATAAAAGGAGTCCGATAGTTCATCGGACTCCTTTTGAATAAAAAAATTATCTATCCCAAATACTCCTGAGATACTTCCAGCTCTCTTCCTGGTTCTAAGAGGGGAAGAGCTGTGAGTTTTATCCCGATAGCCCCTATAGGGGCTGTTATGAGGACACTGAGGATAGCCACAGCCTGTATAAGCTCTCCTCCAGCTACACCCATTTGTAGAGGGACCCCGGCCTTGGCAGACTGCACAGTTGCTTTTGGGAGGTAAGCTATCACACAAAAGAGCCTTTCTTTGTATGTGAGGTCTGTTCCTAAAAGTGAGATCCAGGTACCTATGGATCTTATTACAAGGGCACTCATAATAGCAAGTGTTCCAGGAATAAAGAGATTTCCTATAAGATTTGGATCGATGGCTGTACCTACAAGAGTAAATAGGTATATCTGCCCCACCTGCCAGACTTTCCCAAGAGTCTCCTTGAGACTGCTTCCGAGCTCTTCCTCACAGTAGTTGTTTATAACAAAACCCATCACCATGACACCTATCAAAGAGTTGATTTTAAGAATTTTCAACTCTTCAAGAACCCTCATTCCCACACCGGTGGTCAAGACCAGCATACAATGGGCTAATGGATTTTTTGTAGTTTTGCATAATAATTTCAGGCAAAGTGCCGCGGCGACACCTGCCAGTATACCCAAAATAATAGAAATCGGAACCAGTAATAAATTTGATGCAATTCCTTGGGAAGACCCCAGATAGAGGCTCATAAATGTGGTAAAAAGAGCTATGGCGATACTGTCATCTGCCGACCCTCCGGCCAGCATCATCTGAGGTATAGCTTTTCTCTGCCCGATTCCTCTGTTTATAAGGTCTACCATTGAAGGAATAAGAACTGCAGGACTTACTGCAGAGATTATGAAACCTAGGATTCCACCCTGTATAAAAGTAAATCCAAAAAGTTTCATCGCAGCAAAAGCCACTGCAAATCCTTCAAGACCTGCTGGAATAAAACTAAGAAGAAGTGCAGGGCGGCCCATTTTTTTCAATTGTTCCGTACTTATCCCCAATCCTCCTGTAATAAGAACAGTAACAAGGGCGATACTTTTTAATTCTTTGCTTATATTTAGGGTGAAGCTATCTATCTGGTTGAGATATGCAGGACCTATAATACATCCAAATATTATCATACCCATGAGTTTCGGAAGTTTTATTTTTTCTGCAATTTTACCGGCATAATGTCCACCTATAAGAAGAATACCTAAAGAAAATAACGTTTTCATATTATACTCCTTTCAACAAAAAAGGCTTCTACAGTTTTTTCTGTAGAAGCCATCATCTTCGCAATGTGAAGCATTCGGATTTTCTCCGGGAGAGCTTCATCCCCCTATTGATTTTATTATTTGAATTATTATACATTAATATTATCCTATTGTCAACGATGGCAATACCCCGAAGGGTAGAGGGATATTTCCATATATAGCTTCAGCTGTAGTTTCTGAAGAAGCCGTTCTTATTATTTAAAAAAAAAAATATTTATTCACTTTCCAAGGAGGATATAAAACTTTTCAGTATGGTTATATTAAATATCGCCAGGGAGTCCTGTCGCAGACTTGCAGTTGC
>NZ_JBFHGC010000232.1:0-4246 GCF_041583315.1 Ilyobacter sp.
GCAAGATTCTCGAGAGAAAATTAGATGAGGTTATATCCCTTGGTCTTCCTATAGACGTAATATGCCCGTCTCATGGTGTTATATGGAGAGATAATCCTATGCAGATTGTTGAAAAATACTCTAAATGGTGTAGAAGTTATAAAGAAGAAGATGTTGTTGTAATTGCCTATGATACTATGTGGGAAAGTACAAAAAAAATGGCGGAATCGATAGCTGACGGTATAAGAGAAGTAAAGCCAGAGTATGAAATCATCCTTACCAACTCAGCAAAAAATAGTGAAAATGACATAGTTACTGATATGTTCAGAGCATCTGCAATACTATTTGGTTCATCAACGATAAATAATGGAATACTCCCATCGATGGCTGCTCTTCTAGAGGGAGTGAAAGGTGTAAATTTCCAGGATAAAAAAGTAGCGGCTTTTGGAAGTTATGGATGGAACGGGAAATCTCTTGCTGTACTCAATGAGGAACTCTCTAAGACAAAAATGACACTTGTTAACGAGGGACTGAAAGTAAAGTGGAATCTTAACAGTGCTACAAGAGAAGAATGTATGGCATTTGGAAGAGATTTTGCAGAAAAATTGTAAGTTGCTTTTCTAGTATGTCAACCTTATTGTTTTGATGAGAGTTGAAAAGTAGATTGTGCATGTTACCAAATATAACTAATGACTTGTTGCATATTTTAAGTATTCTAGAAAGTATTGAAAAATTATCTGGGTACAAAAAAGGTTATTCTGATGCAGAAGAGTTTTTCGAAGCAGCAGATCAATTGCCATTCAATGCATCCTTATCTTTACTGGTAAACATAGGAGAAGCCTCTGGAAAAACAAGTAAAGAGCTTAGAGATAAGCACGCAGATATTCCTTGGAAACAATGAAAGATTTTAGAAATAGAGTGGCTCATGACTATGTTAATCTAAATATGTTTGTTATTTGTGATGTGATAATGGATAAGCTTCCATCGATATTAGAAAATTTAGAAGACCTTGTTGCAACAGAGATAAGTAATAAAAATTTTATTTTAGAAGAATATCAAGTGTGTATAAGGAATAGGTTTTATAAGCATGTAAAATTTGATAAGATAAACTTTAAGATTAGATAATAGCGAGGCTAAACGGCCTCTCTTTTTTTATGGTTTAAACACTTTGTAAGCATAATAATTTTGACATAGATCCTTTTAAATAATATACTCAAACTATAACATGAAATTGATATATATTTGTACAATGGAAGGAGAGTAGATTATGCTGAAAAAAGGATTTACAGGAATAGAGCTTATGATAGTTATATCAATAATCTCTCTAATATCAGCCATTGCACTTCCAAAATTTTACAATATAAGATCGGACGCAAAGATAGCTAACGTCAGTGGGAATTTAGCAAATTTGTATACAGCAATATCTCTATATAATCTGAAAAATTCAAGTTATCCTGATCTGGTAGGAAATGAGGATAATTTAGGTGATTTTAGCGACGTATATTCTAAAAGTAAAATGCCGAATACACCAGGTTATTCAGGAGGATCAAAGTCCAATACTGTTTATAGCAGCAGGTCCAATACAGGAGGATGGCTTTACATCAAAAGTGATGGCGAAATATATGCCAACTTAGAAGACGGAACTTATAGTGGAGATGCTAACAGCGAGGTATGGAGTGGCGAATCTGAAACTTCTAACTCTATTACATACGACTTTGATGACGATGAGGGATTAATTTTTAAGTCTGGGACATGGGCAATTTCTGAGGATGGTACACTATATTCAACTGGAGGATGGAATGGATATGTTTTTGCAGAAAATCCATATTCTGAATACAACATAGATGTAACAGCAACATTGATTGATGCTGCAAATGGATATGGAATATTTATTCAATCAGACGAAGATGGTTCTGGATATATACTTCAGTTCGATTATGGTCTCAATGCAATTGTCGTAAAAGAGCGTGATTCATCTGGAAATGAACTTTCAACTACTATTATAGTCAGAAATGAAGACTATATGACTGATGATTGGTGGACGTCAGAACACGATATATCGATCAGTGTAACAAGTAATGATGATGGAACTAATTCTGTATCAGTCAGTATCGATGATGAAGAGATAACTGATGAAGATGGCATAACAATAGATGAGTCAACTTCATCAACAAATTATACAGGATTTAGGTCTTGGGGGGATGCAGATGTGGAGGTTGAAAGTCTCAGTATCAGCGAGATTTAAAAATTGTGGTGTGTCATATGACACACCACCTTTATATTTATTTTTATTGTTGACTAATGTACGGAAAACATTAATTTTAATTATTCCTTGAATTATATAAAAATTTTATTTTTTTTAATTACTTTACTGATGTTTCGCGCTCAGTTAGTGTTATTATAAATGTTGGACAATTCTATAAACAGGCGCCACCAAAAGTTGAATATTATTTGATAGAATATGGAAAGACGTTCATTAAATTAATTGATAGTATTCACCTTTTGGGGAGAAGCTTATACAGACACAAATTTTAAGAAGTAAAATATTTTTAAGATCTATAGCATAGAGACTTTTAATTTGTATTCTCAATTTAAAGAGATAATTTATTATTGTATATGAAGAACATGATGACGCATAATTC
This sequence comes from Ilyobacter sp., assembly GCF_041583315.1. Classification (NCBI taxonomy): domain Bacteria; kingdom Fusobacteriati; phylum Fusobacteriota; class Fusobacteriia; order Fusobacteriales; family Fusobacteriaceae; genus Ilyobacter; species Ilyobacter sp. The sequence continues at coordinate 2,622 of NZ_JBFHGC010000232.1, forward strand.
GTATAAGTTTTCAGACAAAAGAGAGTAAAAGAATCACTAAAGATTAATTTAAGTGGTAAAGGAGGAGTATAAATTAAATCTTATAAAAAAGTTAAAGAGGCTATATACGATAAAATGACCTGTTGGAAGAAAATGAACTTATCAGAGCTGCTCTTGGTATTAACTATAATTATATCAATTCCATTAGGTTTTCTTATATTTAAATTGGTATTAGCTGGAAAGATAACATGGAAGCATCTGTTGTGGTTTAGTGTATTATTTGGTTAGAAGGCAATAGAAGCAAATATGAAACTCAGATATATTGTATATATCATATCTAGAGGGAAACGATCTTTAATAAGGGGGAGCACGTGAAGTTTGAAAAAATACAGATTGGGGATGAACTACAGGTAAGAGTGGAAAAACTCATAGGATATAAAGCTTCTTTAAGAAGTGGTGATGTAGAAGGTTTTATTCATAAAGATGAAGTGGCTTGGACAAGAGTATCGGATATCAGTGATGTTTTACAAGAAGGTGAGCTGATAACTGCAAAAGTTATAAGGAAGATAGAAAAAAAGGATATCGAGTTATTGGAATTTACATTGAAAAAAGAGGAAGAGAATCCAATATTAAAATATCAGGACAAGTATAAGAAGGGAAACATAATAGAGGGAGAAGTTGTGAATATCGTGGACTATGGAGTAACCGTAGAAACGGAGGATGTGATAGGCTTTGTCCAGGTATCTGAAATAAGCTGGGATAGCAACCGTCATCCTAGTGTGTACTGTAATATAGGAGACAAGATAAAAGCTAAGATCATTGGCGTAAATGAAGAAAGAGGAACTTTGAGACTTTCTATGAAAGAAGTCTTGGAGAATCCATGGGAGAAAATAAAAGAAAAGTACAAGATCGGTGATATCGTTGAGGTAGTAGTAAAAGGTTTATATACCGCAAATGCAATGGGAAGTGTGATTTTAAATATATCGAGTGGTGAAGTTTTTGCTAAGGCTCATCTAGATGGAGAAGTAGAGGTGATTTTAATAATTTCCAATTTTTCAAATAGTGAGAAGGAAGAGTTGGTCGGAAAGAGGGTAAAATCTGAAATTACATGTTTAGATGCTGAAAAACAGTATGTAAGATTGAACTTTATTGAAGAATAGATGAACAGAAAAAACAGGATTACCATCAGTAAGGGGGATGTTTCAAGTTTTTGTAAAATAGAGGTAATCAATTCATATCAAGCAATAAAAATATGTGATTTCAAAGAATTAATAGAAAGTAAGAGGCGTTCCCAAATTTAGTATAAATTTAATATGATCTCCCTAGTCAATAGATTATAATTCTAACGACTAGGGAGGTTTTTTATGAGTAAAAAAGTGAACTAAAAAGATTAAAGATATGGAAAAGTTACTTATAATATTGGTCGTAATTTATCCTGGAAAAATGGATAAATATTTAATTTAAAAAGGTGATCCAGCTGGATCACCTATAAATGACTAGGAATATAATTTACACGGAATTTGGGAAAGACCCGAAAGACCCCCCTATACCCGAGAAAGAATTAGAAAAATTTAGAAGTGTTTTCATACTCTATTCCTAATAAGTGTTTATTTAGATATTTTTCATGTCTGCTTTCAAAGACTACC